>DONB01000159.1 GCA_003510325.1 Thiobacillus sp.
GGCGAGCGCCATCACCATCATGCGGATGATCGGGTCGGTGCGGATCTTGTCCCAAGCGCCGTTCAGCGTCATCAGGCCGTTGATCATCCCGCCCCAGCTGGGCATCCACAGCATGATCGAAAAGACCATGCCCAGCGTCTGCGCCCAGTCGGGCAGCGCGGTGTACTGCAGATGGTGGGGGCCGGCCCACATGTAGATGAAGTTGAGCGACCAGAAGTGGACGACCGACAGGCGGTAGGAATAGATCGGGCGGCCGGCCTGTTTGGGAATGAAGTAGTACATCATGCCGAGGAAGGCGGTGGTGAGGAAGAAGCCCACCGCGTTATGGCCGTACCACCACTGCACCATCGCGTCCTGAACCCCGGCGTAGGCGGAGTAGGACTTGGTCAGCGTCACCGGCAGCTCGGCGCTGTTGACCAGGTGCAGCAGCGCGATCACCAGGATATAGGCGCCGAAGAACCAGTTCGACACATAGATGTGCTTGGTCTTGCGCTTGATGATGGTGCCGAAGAACACCAGCGCGTAGGACACCCACACCACCGTGATCAGCAGATCGATCGGCCATTCCAGCTCGGCGTATTCCTTGGAGCTGGTGTAGCCCAGCGGCAGGGTGACCGCGGCCAGCACGATCACCGTCGTCCAGCCCCAGAAGGTGAAGGCCGCCAGCTTCTCGGCCCACAGCCTGACCTGGCAGGTGCGCTGCACGATGTAGTAGGAGACCGCGAACATCGCCGATCCACCGAACGCAAAGATCACCGCATTGGTATGCAGCGGACGCAGGCGGCCGTACGACAGCCATTCGATGCCGAAGGTCAGGTCCGGCCAGATCAGCTGCGCGGCCAGGATCACCCCGACCAGCATGCCGACGATCCCCCACACCACCGTCATGATGGCGAACTGGCGGACGACCTTATAGTTGTAGGTTGTCGCTTCCATACACGTCTCCCGTGATTGATGACTGAATAAGCACATGCGAATGTGATGATATTTTTCGCATAAGCAGATAATTATATCTATTTATAGGGTGTGTCAAGTTGACGCACCCGGAAATGCTCGGGTGCCTCGAGTCGGTGTTGTTTGCTTGCGAAAACGGCGCCATCCCTGTTTTTTGTGCCAGATTTAGATTTTGTATAGATCAGTTCGCATGTAATTGATATGCATCACGTTCCAAAACCGGTCGGTACCCGCATCTGCCTCATCCGCCATGGCGAAACCCGCTGGAATGCGGAGGGACGCATTCAGGGCCATACCGACATCCCGCTCAACGAAACGGGGCGGGCGCAGGCGCTGGCGATGGCGTTCAACGCGGCCCATCACCGCTTTCATGCGATCTACAGCAGCGACCTGCTGCGGGCAACCGAGACGGCGCAGGTGCTGGCGCAGCGCGAGGCCCTCGAGGTGAAGCTGCTGCCGCAATTGCGCGAGCGTCATTTCGGACTGTTCCAGGGCCTGACCGCAGCGCAGGGCGCCGAGCGCCATCCTGAGGCGTATGCGCACTACATCGCGCGCGATCTCGATTACGATTTCGGGACGGGCGAGTCGCTGCGCGGTTTCGCCGAACGCGTTGTCGACGGAATCGACTGGCTGGTGCGGCATCACGGCGGGCAGACGATCGCGGCGGTCTGCCACAGCGGCGTGCTCGATGTGGTGTATCGCCGCGCCAGCGGCAGGCCGCTCGACACGCCGCGCGATTTCAAGATTCCCAACTGTGCGCTCAACTGGTTCCACTTCGATGGCCAGGGCTGGCATCTGGACGCCTGGGGCGACCGTCATCACCTGCAGGACGTGCTCGCCGAGCCCCCCGAATGAACACGCACGCCGCATGGATGGTGCTGCTGCGTCACGGCCACAGCGAATGGAATCTGGCCGACCGCTTCACCGGCTGGACCGATATATCGCTGACCGACGTGGGGCTCGCCGAAGCGGCCGCGGCGGGGCGACGACTGGAGCAGGCGGGGTTCGCTTTCGACGAGGTGTATGGCTCGGTCCTGCTGCGCACCCGCCAGACGGCCGAGGCGCTGCTGGCCGCGATGGGCACGCCCGATGTGCCGCAGTTCGCCACATGGCGCCTCAACGAGCGGCATTACGGCGCGCTGCAGGGCATGAACAAGCGCGAGATCTTTGCGACCTGGGGCGAAGCGGCGTCGCGTCGCTGGTGGCGCGGCTATGTCGAGCCGCCGCCGGCGCTGGACTGGAACGACCCGCGTCATCCGCGCTTCGATCCGCTGTACGTCGGCATGGATGCAAGCGATTTGCCGGCCAGCGAGAGCCTGCGCGACTGCCAGCGCCGCATGCTGCCGTACTGGCACGACGTGCTGCTGCCGCGCCTGCGCGCCGGGCGTCGACTGCTGGTGATCAGCCACGGCAATACGCTGCGCGGGTTGGTGATGTATCTGGACGGGCTCACCGCGGAGGCGATGGAGCGGGTGGAAATCGCCTCGGGTGTGCCGCTGGTGTATCGCTTCGACGCGGCGGGCCATGTACTCGGGCGCGAATGGCTGGAGCTGTCGGCGCCTGCATCGGCCGCCTGAGTCAGCGGCTTTGCAGATCTTGCGCCAGACCGGCGTGGATGATCCTGCCGTCCTGCACATGCAGGCCCGCTTTCAGCCCCGCGTCGGACTCGAGCGCTGCCAGGCCTTGCGCAGCCAGCGCCTGCACGTAGGGCAGGGTGGCGTGAGTGAGCGCCTTGGTCGCGGTGCGCGCGACCGCGCCGGGCATGTTGGTAACGCAGTAGTGGACGATGCCGTCGGCGACGAAAAAAGGATCGCTGTGAGTGGTGGGGCGCGAGGTCTCGGCGATGCCGCCCTGGTCGATCGCGACGTCCACCAGCACCGCGCCTTGTGGCATGCGCGCCAGTGCGGTGCGGCTGATCAGGCGCGGCGCGTGGCGGCCGGGAATCTGCGCGGCGCCGATCACGATGTCGGCGTATTCGAGACTGTCGGCGATGGTGTCCGGTGAGGAGAAGCGCGTTTCCACGCGTGCGCCGAACTGCGCCTCCGCGTGGACGAGCGTGTCGGCCTGGCGGTCGATCAGGGTGACGCGTGCGCCGAGCCCGACCGCCGTGCGCGTGGCGCTCATGCCCACCACACCAGCGCCGATGATGAGTACGCGCCCGGGCGGCACGCCGGGCAGGCCGGTGATCAGCTTGCCGCTGCCGCCGTGCGACGTGTGCAGCCCCAGCGCGCCCATCTGCGGCGCCAGCCGTCCCGCGATGTCGGACATCGGCTGCAGCAGCGGCAGGCTNNCCCCCCGGTCTGCCGACCGTTTCGTAGGCGATCGCCGTCACGCCGCGCGCCATCAGGTCGCGCGCCAGTTCGGGGGCGGCGGCCAGATGCAGGTAGCAGAACAGCAACTGACCTGCGCGCAGCCGCTTGACTTCGTCCGGCTGGGGCTCCTTGACCTTGACCACCAGTTCGGCTGTCCAGGCCTCGGCGGGATGAGCCACGACGGCTGCGCCGGCGGCACGATAGGCGTCGTCGGTAAATCCCGATGCCGTGCCGGCGCCCGCTTCGATGCTGACGCGGTGGCCGGCCTCGGTCAGGGCGCGCGCGCCTTCCGGGGTGAGCGCGACCCGGTATTCGTGGTTCTTGATTTCCCTGGGAATGCCGATGTGCATGACGGGCCTCGCGGAAACGGGATTCCCCGCAGCATAACCAAAGCGGCGGTTCGCCAGAAGCCCGGCCTTACCGTGTCGGTGTCGCGTCGCGGCGCACGAAGCGGTAATACGCCGGCGGAATCAGGCCGAGCCGGATCTCGCGCGTGCCCTGCCCGACTTGCAGCCGACCCACGCTGCGGTAGGGCCCCATCATCGACGGGGCGGCCTGCACATCGTAGAGTCCGGGGGTGAGCAGGCGCGCCGCGATCGTCATGCCGCCGTCGCCGACGTGCTGCCGGATGCCGGCGAACGGCCGCGCCAGCGGCTCGCCGATGAAGAGCCCTTGCCCTGGCATCTGCACGCTTTTCCAGTAGGCCTCGATCAGCGTTTCGCCCTGCAGGTAGTGCGCCATGACGATGGCGGGAACCGGAAACTTGGCCGGGAAGTTGCACGGCTCGACCACCGCGCCGTAGCTGCCGGTGGCGCCGGCCTGCAGCCAGGCGAGGCTGCTCATCTGGCTGCCGCCGAACAGCACGCCGCCGGCCGAGGTGAGATGGTCGCCGACGGCGCCGGGCAGGAAGGTGTTGCGGTCGAGCGCAGGCACGTGGGTCAGTCCGGTGAAGTAGAACATCACGTCGGCCTTGTTTTCGAGCGCATTGGCTTCGACGATCTCGACCGGGAGAATGCGCTGCATCTGCGCGCGCAGTGCAGGGTAGCCGCCGGCGCGCACGTTGCGCGCCTTGTCGGTCGTGCTGAGCAGGTATGCNNACCCGCGGGATTGCTGCCGTCGGAAGCCACGCCGCGGTCGATCAGCCGCTTCGCTTCAGCGACGCTGGCGGCGGCTAGGCTCATGGCCGGGCGGATCGCATGGGCGTCGAAAGGGCGCGCTGCGGTGCCGTTGAAGTAGGGGCTGGGCCGGGTCGGCTTGCAGCTGCTGGCGCAATAGGCAGGATCGAAGCCGAAAGCGAAGGCCGCGGTGATGGCCATGCAGTCGACCCGGTACGGTTGGGCCCAGGTCAGCGCATACGCCTGGACATGCCTGGGCGTGATGCGGTCGACGTGCCGCTTGATGGTCTCGAATTCCTCGCGCGACAGCGTGCTGCGCCCCGGCTTGAAGCGCACATGGATCAGGTTGGCGGCGGGGATGCCGCGCTTCTCCCGATAGTAGGCGGCGATGGCTTCGCTGTCGGGGTCGTCGTCGTTGACGATCACGCCCAGCTGGTCGGCCGTGAGGCCGGGTTGCGGGAAGTGGGTGACGACCGGTTCCGCCGGTGCGGCATGCACGGCTGCCTGCAGCAGCAGGACAGCCATGCCCAGCCAGCGCACGACGATCAGCGGGCGAGGCTCAGCACGCATTCGCGCACCAGTTCCGGACCGCGATAGATCAGTCCGGAATACAACTGCACCAGTGAGGCGCCGGCGGCGATTTTTTCCTGCGCGTCGGCCCCCGACAGGATGCCGCCGACGCCGATGATCGGCACTTCGTTCTTCAGGTGGTGGGCCAGCGCGCGGATCACGCGGGTGGAGGCGTCGCGTACCGGCGCGCCGGACAGCCCGCCGGTTTCCCCGGCATTCGGCAGGCCGGCGACGGCGTCGCGCGCGAGCGTGGTGTTGGTGGCGATCACGGCGTCGATGCGGTGCATCATCAGCAGCGCGGCAATCGCGGCGATCTGCGCGTCGTCGAGGTCGGGCGCGATCTTCAGCGCGACCGGCACGTATTTGCCGTGCTGCTGCGCGAGTTCGGATTGCCGGTGCTTGATCGCCGAGAGCAGCGCGTCGAGCGCCTCGTCTTTCTGCAGTTCGCGCAGGTTCTGCGTGTTGGGCGATGAGATGTTCACCGTTACGTAGCGTGCGTGCGCGTAGACGATATCGAGGCAGGCCAGATAGTCGTCGACCGCATGCTCGTTCGGCGTGTCCTTGTTCTTGCCGATGTTGATGCCGAGAACGCCGGTGAATCCACTGGCCGCGACGTTTCTCACCAGGTTGTCGACGCCGAGGTTGTTGAAGCCCATGCGGTTGATGATCGCTTCCGCCTGCGGCAGGCGAAACAGCCGCGGCTTGGGGTTGCCGGAATGCGGGCGCGGCGTCACCGTGCCGATCTCGATGAAGCCGAAGCCGAGTGCGGCCAGCGCGTTGATGTGCGCGCCGTCCTTGTCCATGCCGGCAGCCAGCCCTACCGCATTGGGGAAGTCGATGCCCATCACGTGCACGGGCTTTCCCGTCGCGCGCGGCAGCAGGCCCAGCAGGCCGAGACGGTGTGCGACATCGAGACTGGCAAGGGTGAGGCCGTGGGCGTCCTCGGGGTCGAGCGAGAAAAGGGCGGGGCGGATCAGCGGGTAGAGCATGCTTCAGGAAGTCGGTTGGGTGGGAATGGCGTGGCGCGTGGCGTCTTCGACCGAGCCCGCATCCGGGTCGTCGAACACGGCCTGGTCGAAGGCGTTTTCGCTTTTCGCGACGATGCAGCTCACCGCGCAGTCGCCGGTGACGTTGGTCACGGTGCGCATCATGTCGAGCAGGCGGTCGACGCCGATGATCAGCGCGATGCCCTCGACCGGCAGGCCGACCTGGCTCAGTACCATGGTCAGGGTGACCAGGCCGACCGCAGGAATCGCGGCGGTGCCGATCGAGGCCAGCGTCGCGGTCAGCACCACCAGCAGATAGTCGGTGAGCGAGAGATCGATGCCGTAGACGTTGGCGATGAACACCGTGGCCACGCCCNNAATGTTGATGGTGGCGCCGAGCGGCACGCTGAACGAAGCGACGCTCTTCTTCACCCCCATTTTCTTTTCCACGGTGTGCAGGGTGACCGGAATGGTGGCCCCCGAACTGGCGGTGGAAAACGCGAACGCCGCCGGGTCGCGCATCTTTTTCAGGAAAGTGAGCGGGTTGAGCGAACCCAGCAGGCGCAGCAGCAGCGGATAGGTACCGAACAGCTGGATCGCCAGCGCGGCAGTCAGCGTCAGGAAATAGGCCGCCAGCGGCAGCAGGATGTCCAGCCCCTGGCTGGCGAAGGTTCGGGTGATCAGCGCGAATACGCCGTATGGGGCGAGCCGCATGATCCACTCGACCATGTGCATGATGACTGCGTCAAGGTCGTTGAACAGGTTCAGCACATGCTTGCCGCGCGTGCCCGACATCGTCACCGCCACGCCGAACAGCAGGGCGAACACGATGATCTGCAGCATGTTGCCCTCGGCCATCGCCGCCACCGGATTGGTCGGCATGATGTCGATCAGCACCTGGGTGAGCGGCGGCGCGTCCTTGCCGCTGAAGCTCGCCTCGGTCTTTCCGGCGTCGAAGCCGTGCCCGGGACCCACCAGGCTCGCCAATGACAGCGCAATCGTCACCGCGATCGCGGTGGTTGCCAGGTACAGTCCCAGCGCCTTGGCGCCGATGCGTCCCAGCGCCTTCAGGTCGGACAGCGCGGTGACGCCTACCACCAGCGAAACGAACACCAGTGGCACCACCATCATTTTCAGTGCGGACACGAACACCGAGCCGACCACATGCAGCAGTCCATCCACCAGAAAGGTCTGCAGCCAGGGCCCGGCACCGAACCGGTTCAGCGCAACGCCCAGCACGATTCCCGCCAGCATCGCGATCACGATCTGGCGGGTCAGGCGGTGGGTTTCAGGTGCGGCCATGCAAATGCCCTGCGGTCGTCGAGATGACGCGAGTTTAACAGGACGATGCCGCCAGGCATGCCGCTGGGCGGCATGCGGTGTTATCCTGATCGTGTGCGTGCCAGCGCGCGCGCCTGTCCGTTTCAATGCCCATTCTGTCCACCTAATCTTCGACGAACCCATGACGACCCCGTATTTCCTGCAACGATTCGTATTGCTTATCAGTGTTCTGATCGCGCCGGCAGCATGGAGCGCCGACGGCGTTCCGCCGCCGCCGGAACTGGCGGCCAAATCCTGGGTGTTGATGGACGCCGCCAGCGGCAGCGTGCTGGTCGATCACCAGGGCAGTCAGCGCCTGCCGCCCGCCAGCCTGACCAAACTGATGACCTCGCATGTCGCCGCGCTTGAGCTTCAGCGCGGGCGGATCAAGGAGAGCGATCTCGTCACCATCAGCGAAAAAGCCTGGCGCATGGGCGGTTCGAAAATGTTCGTCAAGGTCGGCAATCAGGTCGCGGTGAGCGACTTGCTGCGCGGCATCATCGTGCAATCGGGCAACGACGCCAGCATCGCGCTGGCCGAACATCTCGCGGGCGGTGAGGACACCTTTGCAGCGCTGATGAATCAGGAAGCGAAGCGGCTGGGGCTTGCCGACACCCATTTCGTCAATGCCACCGGCTGGCCGGCCGAAGGCCATTATTCGAGTGCGCTCGACATGGCCAAACTGGCGCGGGCCATCGTGATCGAGGACCCCGAGCACTACGCGCTGTATGCCGAAAAGGAATTCGTCTGGAATGGCATCAAGCAGCCGAACCGCAACCTGCTGTTGTGGCGCGACCCTACCGTCGACGGCCTCAAGACCGGCCACACCGAGGAAGCCGGCTACTGCCTGGTGGCGTCGAGCAAGCGCGACGGCCAGCGTCTGATCGCGGCGGTATTCGGCACCGACAGCGAAGCCGCGCGGGCGACCGAGACGGCCAAGCTGCTCGCTTACGGCTTCAACTTCTTCGATAGCAAGGTCTTCTTCAAGCAGGGTGCAGCGGTGCAAACCGTGGACGTCTGGAAAGGTGCCACGCGCACGGTCAAGGCTGGCGTCGCGGCCGACTTCGCCGCCGCGCTGCCCAAGCGCACCAGCGGCGAGTACCAGACGCGCATCACGCTGGCAGAGGACGCGCCGGTTGCACCGATCGCTGCCGGCGCACCGCTGGGCCGCGTCGAACTGGTGGGCGGCGACGGCAAGGTCGTCATGCAGGCGCCGCTGGTCGCGCTCGAAGCGGTCGAAGAGGGCGGCTTCTTCCGTCGCGTGTGGGACAGCATCCGGCTGTTCTTCAGGGGGCTGTTCGGCTGACGACAGTCGCCTGTGCGTTCGAAAGCGGCCCGGTGACGGGCCGCTTTTTTTTTGGCTGCCCGCCGGCGGTCGATCATTGCCGGGTCTCAAGTCGGTCCCCGTCGTGCCGCAATAGGTGCATCGAGGCGCGGCCAGCCTGAGACGGGGCCGACTGCGTTTCTCAGCTGCCAGGATCAGCCATGTCGAAATCGCTCAAAACGCTCCTCAAGATCGTCGGCACCGTCGTCGGGGTGCTGCTTCTCCTTGCAATCGTCCTGCCGTTTTTCCTGGAGCTGAAAACCTACAAACCCCGGATCGAAGCCGCCGCCTCGAAGGCTTCCGGGATGGAGGTGCGCATCGAGGGCAATCTGGGTATCGGCCTCTTTCCCAGCCTGCGGGTCACGCTCGAGGATGTGCGCATTCGCAACCGGGGATCGGAACTCGTCAAGGCTGAAAAAGCCAGGATCGGGCTCGATGTACTCGCTCTCTTCAACAAAAGCCTGCGGATCAGGACAGTCGTGCTCGAGCAGCCGACGCTTTCCATCGAGCGTGACCGCAATGGCCGGTTCAACTACGAAAAATCGGAGGCGGCCCCGCGTCCCGTGCCCAACCTGACCCTGGCCAACGTGTCTTTTTCAGACGGGACGCTCCGCTATGTCGACAGGCAATCCGGAATAAGCGTCGAGGCCGCCGAGTGCAACATGGACGCAAGTCGCCTGCAGCTTTCGGACACGGGACACCCAGGCATCCTGAGGAATCTGGCCATCACGGCAGAAATCGTCTGCGGGACGGCCCGGACCCGGGAGCATGCCGCCTCCGACTTGAACGTGACGGTGGCCGGACAGAACGGCGTGTTCGATCTCAAGCCGTTCACGATGCGAGCCTACGACGGGCAGGGTGCAGGCAGCGTGCGGGTGGACTTGACGGATGCGGTGCCCCGTTACCAGGTCAGCTATGCCCTGTCGCAGTTCCGTGTCGATGCGTTCCTCAAGACCCTGTCGCCGCAACATGTCCCGGAAGGGTCGATGGATATCTCCGCAAACCTGTCGATGCAGGGGAAAACCGTAAAGGACATGAGGCCGACCTTGCAAGGTCAGGTCACGCTGCGTGGCAAAAACCTCATCCTCAATGGCCGCGATCTCGATCAGGTGTTCGACCGGTTCGAGTCCAGCCAGACTTTCAATCTTGTCGATGTCGGCGCCTTCTTCTTTGCCGGGCCTGTCGGCCTGGCGGTTACCAAGGGCTACAATTTTGCGAGCATCCTGCAAGGCTCGGAGGGCCGCAGCGAGATCCGGACGCTCGTCTCCGACTGGAAAGTCGAGCGCGGCATTGCGCTGTCGCAGGACGTGGCCATGGCGACGAACAAGAATCGGGTCGCCCTCCAGGGCAGACTCGATTTCGTCAACGAGCGATTCGACGACGTGACCGTGGCCTTGATCGACGACAAGGGCTGCATCCGGGCTCAGCAAACCATCCATGGCACCTTCAAGAAACCGGTGGTTGAGAATCCGAGCACCCTCAAGGCGCTCACCGGGCCTGTGACCAGGCTGCTCAAGCAGGTGGGGAGCCTCTTTCCGGGTGGCGAGTGCGAGGTGTTCTACGCGGGTTCGGTCGCATCGCCGAAGAAATAGGGTACTGCAACGGTATCGGCCTCACCCTCACCCTTCCCCCCTCACCGCGACCGGCATTCAGCCCCGAAACTCGTTCCATATCCGGAAAATCTGTCGGAAAATTTTACAGATCCATCCGTGTGGTTTTTTCAAGCTATTGAATCACATGGTAAAAAAATACTGGAATGCTTCTTGCTAAGTTGCTGATCGCGCGTGCAGCCATAAATATATTCTTGGTGAAGGCTGCTCGGCAATAATGAAATCAAATGCGGCGGAGGAGATCGGCAATGAAAAGGCACACACAAAGCCTGGCAGCAATACTACTGGGCACGTTGGTTATGGCTTATCAACCCCTTGCGGAAGCAGCCTCCACGACCTACGACTTTTACAACATCACGCATAACAATGCCGTGGCGGAAATGGATGGCGAAGCCAATCTCCTCGTGGAAGTGATCGACCTGGGCGCCCAGGTGCAGTTCAAATTCACCAACAATTCGACCTCGTCGCTGACGGATGTATATTTCGACGATGGCACGCTGTTGGGAATCGCCTCCATTACCGACTCGGGACTAGGGGTCGCATTTTCCGCAGGTGGCAGTCCCCCTAACCTGCCCGGCGGCAACACCGCCTCGCCCTCATTCGTGACGACAGCGGGCTTCCTCGCCGACTCCGATCCTGCCGCCAGCCCCAATGGCGTGTCGAATGGCGAATGGGTGGCCATCACCTTCGACCTGCTCAGCGGCAAAACCTACGCCGATACGATTGCGGCCTTGTCATTGCCGAACGGCGGAGGGGCAGGCGATTTGCGGATCGGTGTCCACGTGCAGAGCTTCGCCGGTGGCTATAGCGAAAGCTTCATCAACAACCCCGCGCCCGTTCCCGAAGCCGAAACCTACGCCATGATGCTGGCCGGNNCGCATATGCGGCCCTTGTCACGTGCGGCAATGCGAGAGAATTACTTCTTCGCCGTCCGCCGCAGGCGGTTCAGCAACCGCCGTGCCAGTTCGCCGAACAGTTCGGTCTGCGTCGGGTGCGGGAAGATCGCTTTCGCCACCTGGGTCAGCGTCATCTCGCCGGCCACCATCATCACGCCGATGCCGATCAGGGTGTCGGTGTGGTCGGCGAGGTAGTGCACGCCGATGATACGGCCGCTGGCCTTGTCGGCGACCAGCTTGATCATGCCCTCGGTCTCGCCGGTGATCATGGCCTTGGCGTCGATGCTCATCGGCATCTTGGCTTCCACCGCGTCGATGCCCTTGGCCTTGGCCTGCGCCACGCTCAAGCCGACGAAACCGGCCTGCGGGCGCGAGAAGGTGACGCCGCAATCCTTGTCCTGGTCGTATTCGGATGCGTGACCGAGCAGGTTGCCGGCGGCGACGCGGCCTTGCGTCGCGGNNCCGCCGATCACGTCACCCACAGCATAGATGTGCGGAGCGCTGGTCTGGCAGCGCGCGTTGACCTTGATCGCCGCGCCGTCGAGCGCGACGCCGACCTTGTCGAGGTTGAGCTTGCTGGTGTCGGGACGCTTGCCGGTGGCCATCAGGATGACGTCGCAGTCGAAGGTCGACTCGACACCCTCCTTGTTGGCATAACGCAGCTTCATCTTGCCCGGCTTGCCGCTCGCTTCCTTGATGTCGGCGCTGGTGACGACGGTGATTTCCTTCTCCAGCGAGGCGATCAGGGTCTTGGCGATCTCGTCCTCGATTTCGGCAAGGATGCGCTCGTTGCGTTCCAGCATCAGCACCTCGGTACCGAAGTCGCGGAAGATCTGCGCCATCTCGACGCCGATGACGCCGCCGCCGACGATGCCGAGCTTCTTCGGCGGGGTAGCGAGGTTCCAGATGGTGTCGGAGGTGACCACGCCGCCGGTCGCCAGGTTCTCGCGCGCGCCGGAAATCGGCGGCACGAAGGCTGGCGCGCCGGTGGCAATCACCGCTGCGCCGAAGCTGACGGTATAGGGCTCGCCTTCGACCGGGGTGATCTTCAGCGTGTGGGCGTCGACGAATTCGCCGTAGCCTTCGCGCACGTCGATCTTCATGCCCTTGTCGGCCTTGAGCGCCATGTCGCCGCGGCTGCTCTGCACCCAGCGGCGATGCTTCTCGACCTGTTCCCAGTTGAGCTTCGGCGTGTTGGTGCCGTCGACGCCCATGTCGGCGTCGTGCGCGCGGTTGCGGATGACGTCGGCCGCGGCGCGCCAGGCCTTGGACGGAATGCAGCCGCGCCACAGGCATTCTNNCCGGGGCCGCCGCCGACGACGACGACCGGGAAGTCCCAGTTGCCTTCGGGGATCGGCGATACCGGTGCGCTGACGGTTGCGGCCGTGCCGGTGACGGCTTCAGCCGCAACGGCGCCGGCTGCGCCCAGCCAGGACTCGGGCGCCTCGATGGTCTGCTTCAGCGTGGCCAGATACAGCGCCACGTCGGCGCCGTTCAGCACGCGGTGGTCGCCGGTGATGGTGAAGGGCGTGCCCTGCGGACCATTCGCGGCGATCGCCAGAATCGCGGCANNGCGGCAATGCCGGGGGTGGGGATCGCGGTGAAGTGCGACACGCCCAGCATGCCCATGTTGGAAATGGTGAAGGTGGGGTTGGCGTATTCGGCCGGCGCCAGTTTACGAACCCGTGCACGCTCGACCAGCCCGGTCCAGTCGCTCTGCAGCGCCTCCAGCGGCTTTTTTTCAATGCCATGCAGGATCGGCACCACCAGGCCGCCGTCGTTCGACATCACGGCAACGCCGAAGTCGTGGTTGTCGCGTTCGACCAGCTTGTCGACCGGCTGGTAGGCCCAGTTCATGCGCGGGAACTTCGCCATCGCGACCGAGCAGGCCTTGGCGATCGCCACCGTCACCGATACCTTCTTCGCCTTGGCGGCGGCGGTCAGCGCGGCGGTGTTGATGTTCATCGTGACGTTGAAGGTCGGCAGCGTCAGCGAGGCGGTCATCGCGTGACTCACGGCCTTTTCCATCGAGGTCATCTTGCGGCCCTGACCCGGCACGTCGACCTGCGGCAGCGAGTGCGCGACTTCCTGCATCGACGGACGCGCACGCGCCACGTCGGCGGCGACGNNCCGGTTCCGGCCAAGCCGGTGAGGTTGACGCCCAGCTGCGCCGCGACCTTGCGCGCATAGGGACTGGCCTGGCGGCCCGACGGACGCGCCACCGGCGGCAGGGTGCCTTCGGCGGAAATCTGCACCGGTGCGGCCTTGGGCATGGGGATGTGCGCCGGCTTGTCGGCCGCATGCGGCGCGACCTTGTGGGTGTCCTTGACCTTGTGGTCGGCGGAGATCGTCACGCCGGTGTCGTTCGCCTTGGCGGCGTCGTCGACGATGAAACCCATCGGGTGGCCGACCTCGACCACGCTGCCGACGTCGGCAATCGGGCCGGAGAGGAAGCCGTCCTGGAATACCTCGACGTCCATGATCGCCTTNNCGTGGCGACGATGTCGCCGCGCTTGATGACGTCACCGGGCTGCTTCTCCCAAGTGACGACGACGCCTTCGGTCATGGTGTCCGACAATTGCGGCATCACGATCGGCGTGCCGGCGTGGTGCGGGATCATCTCAGTCTGCGCCTGCTCAGCCACCACTTCGTCGTCGGCAATCGACACGTCGCCGGCGGTGTCGGTGATGTAGCCGAGTGCTGCGCCGACCGCGATGGTCGCGCCGACGTCAGCCAGCGGACCGGCCAGATAGCCGGCCTTGAACACCTCGACGTCCATGATCGCCTTGTCGGTTTCGACCGTGGCGACGATGTCGCCGCGCTCGACGCGGTCGCCGGCCTGCTTTTCCCAGGTGACGACCACGCCCTCGGTCATGGTGTCCGAGAGCTGCGGCATCGTTATTGCGTAGTGTTGGGACATGCTTGGATCCAATTCTTTGTTTATCCGCGAAGGACGCGAAGATGCGCGAAGAAAAACTTGCGGATGATCACTTCGCGTTCCTTCGCGTCCTTCGCGGACAAAAAGGGTTTTACGCTTTTCCGAACAGTTTCAGAACAGCCTTCACCACATCCTCGTGATCCGGGATCGCCGCTTTTTCCAGCGTGTGGTTGTAGGGCTGCGGCACCAGTGCCGAGTGGACGCGCACCGGGGCGGCGTCCAGTTCGAAGAAGCACTCTTCGTTGATGATGGCGATGACTTCGGAGCCGACGCCGACCGGCGCTTCGTCTTCTTCGGCGATGACGGCGCGGTGGGTCTTGCTGACCGATTTCTTGATGCCTTCGCGGTCCAGCGGCGACAGCGAATAGAGGTCGACGACCTCGGCCGAGATGCCGTACTGCTTGTCGAGGATCTCGGCGGCCTTCAAACACCAGTGCACCGAGATGTTGTAGCCGAACAGGGTCACGTCGGTGCCGGCGCGTGCGACGTCCGAACCTTCCAGCGGGTGGAAGTATTCGCCGTCCGGCACTTCGCCCTTCATGTTGTACATGAGTTCGTGTTCGTTGATGAACACCGGGTCGTCGCAGCGGATCGCCGACTTCAGCAGGCCGTAGGCCTGCTTGGGGTTGGACGGCGTCACCACGCGCAGGCCGGCGATGCCCATGAACACCTTCTCCATGCGCGCCGAGTGCTGCGCGCCGAGCTGGTGGGCCGCGCCGCCGGCGGAGCGGAACACGCACGGTGCGGTCAGCTGGCCACCCGACATGTAGCGCACCTTGGCGGCCGAATTGAACATCTGGTCCATCGCCAGCCAGGCGAAGTTGACCGACATGATTTCGATGATGGGGCGGACGCCGAGGAAGGAGGCGCCGATGCCGAGGCCGGTGAAGCCGCCTTCGGAAATCGGCGTGTCCATCACGCGCAGCGGGCCGTATTTTTCGTACAGGCCCTTGGTGGCCTTGTAGGTGCCGCCGGCCACGCCGATGTCTTCGCCCATGCAGATGACCAGCGGGTCACGCGCCATTTCTTCGTCGTGGGCGCGCTGGATCGCTTCCCAGTACATGATGTTTGCCATGCTGTCTTTTCCTTAAACCTTAAGCGGCTTTGCCCGTGAGCCACGGGAGCTGGGTTTCGCGATCGGCGAACACGTATTTTTCGAGGTCCTCGACGCGCGGTTCGGGCGACTCTTCGGAAAACTTGATCACTTCGTTTTCGATGTAGGCGTCGGTTTCCTTTTCCAGGGCCTCGAACTCGTCCATGGTCAGCGCGCCTTCCTTGATCAGGCGGTCGCGCAGGATGAAGATGGGGTCGCGCTGCTTCCACAGTTCTTCTTCCTCGCGCGAGCGGTAGCCGCGCGAGTCGGACATCGAGTGGCCGCGATAGCGGTAGGTCATCAGTTCGAGGAAGAAGGGACCGTTGCCGGAACGCACGTGGTCGACCGCCTTGCGCGCGTGCTCGTAGACGACTTCGATGTCCTGGCCGTCGCATTCGTCGGCCGGGATATTGTAGGCGGCGACACGCTTGTGCTGGTGCACCACGGCGGTGGAACGCTCGATCGAGGTGCCGATGCCGTAGAGGTTGTTTTCGCACACGAACAGCACCGGCAGCTTCCACAGCGCGGCCATGTTCAGCGTCTCGTGGAACACGCCCTGGTTGTTGGCGGCGTCGCCGAGGAAGCAGATGGCGATCTCGTCGCCGCCCTTCAACTGGATCGCCTTGGCGATGCCGGCCGCCAGCGGGAAGGGGCCGCCGACCAGCGCGTAGCCGCCCATGAAGCGCTTGTCGGCGTCGAAGATGTGCATCGAACCGCCGCGGCCCTTGGAGGAACCGGTTTCCTTGCCGTACAACTCGGCCATCACTTCCTTGGGATCGGCGCCGCACTTGATCGCGTGGACGTGGTCGCGGTAGCCGGTGATCACGTAGTCGTGACCGGGACGCGCGGCTTCCATCACGCCGTTGCAGCAGGCCTCCTGGCCGGGATAGAGGTGGAGGAAGCCGCCGATCTTGCGTTCGATATAGGCCTGATAGCAGCGCTCTTCAAAACGGCGGTGCAACACCATTTCGCGCAGCACGCGTTTCTTGTCTTCAATCTTCATTCGGTTACCCTGTATTGGATGGGGCGGAAAATGCGCTGTCAAAAATCAAAAGCACGCAATTATCCGGGAAACCCCGCCAACCATCAAGAAAAACGCCAGCCCCAAGGAACCGCCATGCTGCCTAAACTCGCTGAAAACAAACAGGAAATCACTGCCAAAACGCTGGAATCCGCAGCTCATGCGCTGCTGTTGCTGCCGCTGACGAAAACCCTGCCCGAGATGCCGGGCAGCGCCGAGCTGAAGGCCGTGATGAAGCGGCGCGAGTTGAAAATCGACTCACTGGCCAAGTCGCCGGTGGCGGTGCAGCTGCCCGGCGGCACGCTTGCCGTGGTCGCCATGCTGAAAGCCGACGCCAGCACCTTCGAGGCACACGAACAAGTGCGCCGCGCCCTGGCGCAGTTGATGGCCGAACATCCGAAGTCGCTGACGCTGGCCGTGTTCGGCGACGCCGAATTCAAGGCGCGCGCCGCCGAGGCTGCCGTCTATACGTCGCTGGTCAACGCCGTGCCGTTGCCGTCGCGCAAATCCAAGGCCGATGTCGCCGTCAAATCCATCCGGCTGTTCGGCCACAAGTCCGCAGACGGCTTCGCCCGCGTGCGCGCGCTGGCCGAAGGCAACCTGCTCACCCGCAGCCTCACCGTGCAGGGACCGGACGAGCTCACCCCCGGCGTCTACCGCACGCGCATCAAGGCGCTGGCCAAGCAGTACGGCTGGACGGTCGAGGAATACGCCTTCGACAAATTGAAGAAGATGGGCGCGGGCGCGTTCTGCGCGGTGGCGCAGGGCTCGCCGGCGAAGGATGCTGCCATCGTGCGCATCAGCTACAAGGGGGCGAAAGCCAAAGGCAAGAAAGTGGCCTTCGTCGGCAAGGGCATCTGCTTTGACACCGGCGGCCATAACTTGAAACCCGCCAAGTACATGCAGGGCATGCACGAGGACATGAACGGCTCGGCGGTGGTGCTGGGAATCCTGGCCGCGGCGTCGAAGCTTAAGCTGCCGGTCGCGCTGGACGGCTGGGTCGCGCTCGCCGAGAACCACATCAGCCCGCAGGCCTACCGCCAGAACGAAGTAGTGACGGCGCTCAACGGCACCACCATCGAAGTCGTCCACACCGACGCCGAAGGCCGCATGGTGCTGGCCGACACGCTGACGCTCGCCGCCAGGGCCAAGCCCGAGCTCATCGCCGACTTCGCCACGCTCACCGGCTCGATGCACTACGCGCTCGGCAGCCGCATGTCCGGTGTGTTCGCCTCTTCCAGCGCGATTGCGCACCAGGCCTCGCGCGCCGCGACTTCAAGTGGTGAGCGCATTGTCGTCTTCCCTTATCCGGAAGACTACGACAGCAGCCTCGATTCGACCGTGGCCGACGTCAAGCAGTGCAGCATGGAAGGCGAGGCCGACCACATCCTCGCCACCCGCTTCCTGTCGCGCTTCGTCGGCGACACGCCGTGGCTGCACATGGACTTGTCGGGGCACAGCTGCAAGGGCGGGCTGGGCGCGGTGATGAGCGACGCCAACGGTTTCGGTGTGGCGTGGGCGATCGCGCTGCTGGATGGCCTGCAAGCCAGGGCCTGATCGCCGGATGACGCCTGTGCGGGAGCCGGCGGTCGTCTACGCCGACGACAGCCTGCTGGTGGTCGACAAGCCCAGCGGCCTGCTCGCGGTGCCGGGACGCGGCGCCGACAAGCAGGACTGCCTCGCCGCGCGGGTGCAGGCCCGTTACTCCGATGCGCTGATCGTGCACCGGCTGGACATGGCCACATCGGGTCTGATGGTGATGGCGCGCGGGCCGGCGGCGCAGCGTGCATTGAGCAAGGCCTTCGCCGCGCGCGAGGTGGCCAAGCGCTACATCGCGCTGGTGGCCGGCCGGCTGGAAGCGCCGGCAGAAGACGGGGGCGTGCCGGAAGTTTGGAGAACCATAGACCTGCCCATCATTGTCGACTGGCCCAACCGGCCCCTGCGGATCGTCGATCACCAATCGGGGAAACCGAGCCTGACCCGCTGGCGCGTGCTGGGGCACGACGAAACCGGCCTGAACACTCGCGTCGAACTCGAACCCGTCACCGGCCGCTCGCACCAGTTGCGCGTCCACCTGCGCGAACTGGGGCATCCGATCCTGGGCGACGCGCTCTATGCGCCGCCGGCGGTGCAGGCGCTTTCGGGGCGACTGCTGTTGCATGCGGGATCGCTGGGTTTCGCGCATCCTCTGACGGGCGAGGCACTGGCGTTCGAGTGCCCCGTGCCGTTTTGAAAATCGCAGCGCTCTAGCGCGCCTTCAGCGCCGCGGCGCGGGGTACCACCAGCCGTACATAGTCGAGCGCTTCATAGTTGCGGATTTGCGCCGGACCTTCGGGCGCGACATCGACGTAGTCGGGAAAATCCTCGGCCGCCAGTCCGCGCCGGCCGGCGTAGGTTTCGCAGACGTGCACCGGTATGCCGTCGTCGCGGCTGAGGCTTTCCGCGATTTGGTGGATGGCCTCGTTGCCGGCGCGTTTTCCGCTCTGCAGGGCGAACATTTCGTTGCCGTGTGTCACCAGCGCCATCGGCAGACCGGGGTGGCGCGCCTTCAGGCGTTGCGCGGCCTGCTTCACCCAGGGCAGCGCAACCTCCAGTGCGCCCGGGTCGCGGTCGACGATCTCGAACACTACCCCGGGCGGCGCAGTCGACCGTGCAAGCAACGCGTCCAGCGTGAGGGGCGCGGCGCCGGCCGGGCCTGCCAAAGCAGCGAGGGCAGCAAGTCCGATCCAGGCAGTCGACAAACGCTTGAGCAGTGAAATCATGATGTTCGAAATCAAATCGGCCGAGAGTGGTTCCTAGCTCGATTTCGCGATCAATTGCAAAAATTCCTGCCGGGTACGGTCATTGTCCCGGAAGGCGCCCAGCATCATCGAGGTGATGGTCCACGAGTTCTGCTTCTGCACGCCGCGCATCATCATGCAGAAGTGCTGGGCTTCGATGACGACGCCGACGCCGGCCGCGCCGGTGGCGGTCTGGACGGCGTCGGCGATCTGGGTGGTGAGCTGCTCCTGAATCTGCAGACGCCGCGCGAACATGTCGGTAATGCGTGCGATCTTGGACAGGCCGATCACCTTGCCTTGCGGCAGGTAGGCCACGTGGGCCTTGCCGACGAAGGGCAGCAGGTGGTGCTCGCACATCGAATACAGCTCGATGTCCTTGACGATGACCATTTCGTTGTTGTCCGAATCGAACACGGCCTCGTTGATGACGTCATCCAGCGATTGCGTATAGCCCTGCGTCAGGAACCTGAATGCGGCTGCGGCGCGTTCGGGGGTTTTCAGCAATCCATCGCGCGAGATGTCTTCGCCTGCGCTATGGATGAGCTGTTCGTAGAGCTTGGCAGTGTCCATGCGGAATCCTGGTTGATTCAAAGAGTGCTTTGACTGTGTCAGAGCGGTTGAGCATCGTCAAGCCGGCATCAGGTACCAGGCAGCGAGGCATGTTCGACAACGCCCGCCCGGGCAGTTCAATCGAAGAGCAGTTGCGGCAGAACCAGGCTGATTTGCGGGATGTAGGTGATCATCAGCAAAAACACCAGCAGGACCGACAGCCACGGCAGCGCCGCGCGGGTGACCTGCACCAGGCTCATGCCTGTGATGCCGCTGGTGACGAACAGGTTCAGCCCCACGGGGGGCGTGATCATCCCGATCTCCATGTTGACCACCATGATGATGCCGAGGTGGATCGGATCGATGCCGAGCTGGGTGCCGATCGGAAAGAAGATTGGCGCCAGAATCAGGATGATGCCGGTGGGCTCCATGAAGTTACCCGCCACCAGCAGGATGACGTTGACCACGACCAGGAACACCCAGGGTTCCATGCCGGCTGCAATGATGTGCTCGGCGATCGTCTGCGGGATGCGTTCGGTCGTCAGCACATGGGCGAACAGCAGGGCATTGGCGACGATGAACATCAGCATGACGGTGGTCTTGCCGGATTCCATCAGCACGTCGGGCAGGTGGCGAATGCCGATGTCGCGATAGACGAATACGGCAATCAGCGTGGCGTACACCGCAGCGACGGCGGCCGCTTCGGTCGGCGTGAACACGCCGCCGTAGATGCCGCCCATGATGATGAACAACAAGGCCAGCCCCCAGATCGAGTCCTTGAATGCGACCAGCAGTTCGCGCGGGCTGGCGCGCTCGGTGCGCGTCAGCGTCAGCTTGCCGGCACGCCACCACACTGCCAGCGCCAGCATGAGGGCCAGCAGCAGGCCGGGGAGGATGCCGGCCATGAACATGCGTCCGACCGATTGTTCAGTGACGGTGGCATAGACCACCATCACGATGGACGGCGGCATCAGGATGCCCAGCGTGCCGGCGTTGCAGATCACGCCCGCGGCGAAGGGCTTCGGGTAGCCGTTCCTGACCATGCCGGCGATGACGATCGAGCCGATTGCCACGACGGTGGCCGGGCTCGAGCCGGACACCGCGGCAAACAGCGTGCAGGCCAGCACGCTGGCAATGGCGAGCCCGCCACGCAGGTGTCCGACGGCCGCGACCGCAAAGCGCACCATGCGCTTGGCCACGCCGCCGGTGCTCATCATGGTGCCGGCCAGGATGAAGAACGGGATCGAGAGCAGCGTGTAGTGCTCGCTGGTCTCGTACAACTTGATCGACAGGCTCGCCAGCGAATCGTCGGCGAAGAACAGAATGGTCAGGATGCTGGACAGCCCGAGTGAAATGGCCACCGGCATGCCCAGTGCCATCAGGAGCAGGAGCGAGACGAACAGGAAGGCTGTGCTCATGAGGCGGACGACTCGCTTTTGAGCCTGAGCGCATCTTCGGCCTCGTTGCCGAGGTGCAGCCTGTCGGAGCGGCCGGTGACCAGCGCCCACAGGACCTGCCCGAAGCGCAGCGTCAGCAGCGCGTAGCCCAAGGGCAGGATGGAGCGCACGACCCAGATCGGTATGGGCAGGTCATCCAGTTCGACGCCCACAAGCTTCATCTTGCTGACGTAGATCCACGAGCCGTAGATCACGAGGCCGGCATAGAGCAGGCACAGCAGCACGACGACGATCGAGATGGCGCGACCCACACCGGGCGGGAACCGCTTGTNNCGTACGAGACGCCGACGAAGATCATCACGGCAAAAAATATCGTGGTCAGCTCGACGGCCCACGTGAAGCCCGAATTGAAACCGTAGCGCATGACCACCTGCAGGAAGGTCAGCAGTGTCATCAGCGCAAGCATGACGACGACGATCAGTTCCTCGATGCGGTCGAGAATCTTCATGGGTATCCCTCCGGCGAGACCGGATCAAGAATGCGTGCCCTTGGGGGCGGGCGGGGCCGGCCGCGGGGGCCGGCTCCAGGTCTCAGCGCTGGTTGGCCTTGAGTGCGGCGTTGATGATGTCCCGGCCGATCTCGGGTTCGAACCGCTTCCAAACGGGCGCCATGGCCTTGCGCCACTGGTTGACTTCGGCGCGTGTCATGGGCAGCACTTGGGCTTTCTTGTCGTCGATCACTTTCTGGCGGAAATTGGCGGCTTCCTCAAAAGCGACCTTGTTGCCGAACCGGATCGATTCGACCATCGCTTCGTTCAGGGCCTTGCGGACGTCCGCGGGCAGGCCGTCCCACCAGCCGGCATTGGTGATGACCATGTAGTCGAGCACGCCATGGTCGGACTCCATGATGTATTTCTGCACCTCGTGGAATTTCTTGGTGTAGGTGTTGGCCCACGGGTTTTCGGTGCCGTCCACGACGCCGGACTGCAGGGCCTGATACACCTCGGCAAAGGCCAGTTTCTGCGGGTTGGCGCCGACGGCCTTGAATTGCGCTTCGAGCACGTCCGAGCTCTGGATGCGGAATTTCAGGCCTTTCGCGTCGGCCGGCGTGCGCAGAGGCTTGTTGGCCGACAGCTGCTTCATGCCGTTGTGCAGGTAGCCCAGGCCCTTGATGCCGCTCGAGTTCATGGAACTCAGCAGTTCCTGCCCCTTCGGACCATCCTGGAAGCGATCGACCGCCTGGATGTTGTCGAACAGGAAGGGCAGATCGAAGACCTGCAGCTTCTTCGTGTACTTGCCGAACTTGGCCAGCGACGGCGCGATGATCTGCACATCGCCGAGCAGCAGGGCTTCCATTTCCTTGCCGTCGCCGTAGAGCTGGCTGTTCGGGAAAACTTGCACCACGACCTTGCCCGGGAGCTTTTTCTCGGCCAGTTCCTTGAATTTCAGCGCGGCCTGCCCCTTGGGCGACTGGTCGGCGACCACGTGCGAGTACTTGATGACGATGGGATCCGCGACGGCGGCCGTGTGTGCGATTACAAAGGCGGCCGTGATGGCCAGCAGGCGTAATGACATGGTGCTCTCCTTCTTCGGGTCAGGATGCGAACGGATGTCCATAACGGACATTTATAGTGTAGCCCCGGCTTTTGAAATTTGTTTATACGGAGTGTATTTGATCATGTGCATGAGACGGCGTCCGGGCCGTCAGGGCATCCCGATCACAAACCGGTGCTTTCCCGAAAGCGTGCGGGGGATGGCATCCAGGACGTTCACCTCCAGCACCATCTGCGCATCCACATTGCGGCGGATGTCGGCTTCCAGCGCTGCCCGCGTTTCGCTGCCCAGCGGCTGGGNNATCCGGTCGTGGTCGCGCTGCATCCACTGGTATTGCCGGATCTGCGTCTGCCCGTACAGCAGGCGGTTGAAATAGGACGGGTGGACGGTTTTGCCGCTGCGGGTGCGGATCAGGTCGTTCTGTCGGCACAGATCCATTTCCATCAGCGGAAACGGCAGGCCGCAGTCGCAGCGTCCTTCCAGCAGGCGGCCGGAATCGCCGATGTCATAGCGGATCATCGGCATCAGCCGGTTGGTCAGCGACGTGACCAGCAGCCGGTCTTCAGCGCCGATCTTCACCGATTCGAGGTACACCATGTCGGTGAAGACGTGCATGTGGCCGAGCCGGCATTCGCAGGCGATATTGGGAACTTCACGGCTGCCGTACTGGTTGAACACCTTGCAGCCGAAGGCCTGCTGCATCAGCCGACGCTGGCTGTCGTCGAGCACTTCGGCGGTGGAGTACACGCCGATCAGCGTCTGCGGCATCGGCAGCCGCTGGTCGATCACCACCCGCGCGACATCCGCCAGCACGCTTGCGTAGCCCTGCAGCAGCACCGGCCGGTAGCGCTGGATGAAGCGCGCCCATTCGACGAGCGTGTCCTCGGTGTATTCGTAGGCGGCGATGGTGTGCTCGGCCGCGATGAGATCATCGAGCCGGGTGCCGAATACGCCACCGGGCGCGACATCCTGCCGCGCGCCCCAGAAGTTGAGGATTTTCTGCCCCGGCCGCCAGCCGGAGAGCATGTAGCTGCGCATCATGCCGCCGCGCATCAGTTCGTGCTTGGCATCGTCGTACCAGAAGGCCAGTGGCTTGCCGGTCGAGCCGCCGGTATGGCCGAGCTTCGCCTGGCTGCGGTCGGCGGTGCCGGCCAGCAGGTCGTCAAGGCGCCGGGCGACGTCGTCCTTTCTCAGGATGGGCAAGTCGCCGATGGCGATGGGGTTGCCTGCGTCGAGCAGCGGGCCGAGCGTGTCGGCGTAATAGGGCGTGTGGGCCGCGGCGAAGGCGACGATGTCGGCCAGATCCTGCTGCTGTCTGGCGAGCAGTTGCGCAGGGTCGAGCGCCTGGTTTTTCAGCAATGCATCGAGGTGCCCATAGCGCTGCGGGTAGCGCCTGCGGTGCAGCGTGTGCCGCAGGCGTTCGATCATGGCTGCATCAGCGCGGCCAGCGTATCGTCCCAGACGCGCCGGTCGGCGGGGTAGTGGACGATGGCGTCGAGCTGGCGTGTGCGCCAGGCAGCGCGGGCTGAGGCTGATTCGATGCGCGCATGGCAGGCTGAATCCGCGCCGAAGTTATGCTCGATATTGTCGGCAAACGCGTGAAAATTCGCGCGCGCACCGGCCAGCGCGTCGGCATGGTTCCACCAGGCCTGCGGGTCGTCCAGCAGCGTGTGTAGCTGGCCGAGTTTTTCCAGAATGGCTTTGCGCCTGGCGCGGAATTTTTCCAGCATGTCGGCCTGCACGCTTTCCAGCGTGGTGGCGATCTGCTCCGGTGCGATGGCGTGCTGCGGGTAGCCCTGTCCGCTCAGCCGCTCGACGGAAAACAGCATCACGTCGCCATGAAACTGCCGCTCGAATTCGTCGCACAGATCGATGCGCTCGCGTTCCGCCACCACGCCGGGCCGGAATTCCGATTGTCCCGTGGCGTCGACCGTGCGCTTGTGCAGCATGGGCAGGTTGGCCGAGACGAAGCGCGCGCCCAGTTCGGCCTTCAGCAGTCGGCCGAGCGTGGGGCCGGACATCCGCAGGCGTAGCGGGGCGAAGGGGATGAACCAGTGCAGGGCCGAGGCGCGGAAGATGGCGTTGCCAGTGTAGACGGTGCGTGCAGGCTGCACGCTCTGCATGAGGTCGGCATGCTGGTAGCGGGTGACGCGGGTGGGATGCTCGCCGTGGAAAAAGCGTTGCAGCCGCTGAGCAAAATCGTCGAAGCAGGCGGCGTTGGCGGGGCTGCCCACCAGGGGGCACCGGTAGCGATAGGGGGCATCGGCCTGCTGGAAACCGAACAATCCGGCCATGTCGTGATACGCGGCTTCCCCCGATCCCTGTGTGCTCGGCGCGGGCTGACGGTAGGCTTCCTGTGGATCGCAGTCGGCGATGTCGCGCAGAAAGCCGGTCACGTCCCCGAGGAAGTTGCCGGCCATCACCGCGGGCGAAACCGGAGGGTCGCCGACGACCTTGCCGGTCAGCACCTCGGCATCGGTCGCGCTGAAGAGGGCGTCGAGCTGGGCCAGATAATTCACTGCGTAGACATCGCGGTTGCCGACAGCGGTGGCGACCTTCACCTGGAAGGTCTGGTCGGCGTCCAGCGTGTAAAAAAGTCGGGACGTATCGGCAGCCTGCGCTTGCGCCAGCTTCAGCCAGGCGATGTTGCGCATGATGGCCTGGCCCTTGTGGCCGAAGGCTTCGGGACGCGGGGTGCCGACGATGCGTGACAGGTCTAGGGTGTCGGGCAGCGAGGCCAGCAGCGCACGCTGCTCGTCGAGTCCGAAAACCTGCATGGCAAGGCCGCGCGCCTCGAATTCGCGCGCGATGCGTCGATGTGCAGCGATGCATGCCGGGTCCTGCGAGTCGTCGGCGATCATCACCGATACCTTTTTCCAGCGGCCGTCGCGCTGGCCGCCGTAGCCATACAGGTTGCAGAGCTCGAGCAGGCTGTCGAGGCAGGCCTGCAACTGCTGCGGGCTGTCGGCGACCGGGATGACGATGACGAAGTGGTGGCGGCTGTCCGTCCCACTCGCGGCGATCAGCGTTTCCAGCCGGCGCCAGGCCGATTGATACGAGGGCAGCAGCGCCTCGTTGAAACCGCCGTCCCACAGCGCGTCTTCGAAGCGGGCGATGACGGCGCGCTGCGCCGCGATCTGCTCGTCAGGACTAGCGAGCCGACAGGTAGCGCGGGAAGGCATGCTTGTCCAACAGAATTTCGATGAGGTTGATGGCGCCGGTGAGGTCTGCATTCGCGAACATCGCGTCGAGGTCGGTGTCGGTTTCGACGCGGTAATGCGCCACGCCGAAGGACTGCGCGAGCAGGCCGAAGTCGGGGTTGGTGAAGTCGCAGTCGATGTAGCGCTCGCCGTAGAGCTGGAACTGGTTCTTGCGGATCAGGCTCAGCGTGGCGTTGTTGATCAGCACCACGTTGAGCGGGATGCCGTAGTTCACCGCCGTCATCATTTCCATGCAGCACATCTGGAAGCCGCCGTCGCCGAGGATGGCGAAGGTCGGACTGTCCTTGGCAAAGCAGCGCGCGCCGATGGCGGCGGGAATCGCGTGGCCGAGCGAGGAGATGCCGGAATTCGGGAAATAGTGATTGCGGTCGGATACGTCGAAATAGCTCTGCGCGAAGACGATGTTGTCGTCGAATACCAGCGCGTTGTGCGGGAAGCGCTGGGCAAGCCCGCTGAAGAATCGCTGGATCAGGTGGAACGCTTCCGGTCCCGCCGTTTCCCTGTCGTTCGCCGACGGCATGACGGCCGCACGGTGGGTGTCGAGCCGGTCCAGGGCCTTGGGCGCCATGCCGTCTTCATCGAGTGTCGCGAACACGTCTTCCATCACCGCGCGGATGTCGCCGCAGATCGCCACGTCCGGCTGGAACACGCGGCCGAGCTGCGCGGGATCGCGGTCGATTCGGGCGATTTTCCTGTCGGCCAGCAGCTTCGCGTCCCACAGATAGCTGGTGCGTTCGTTGAAGCCGGCGCCGAGGAAGATCAGCAGATCGGCGTGCTCGACGAGATAGCGGTAGGCGTCGCCGTTCGACGTCACGCCGAGACAGCCAAGCGACAGCGGCGTGCCTTCGGCCACCACGCCCTTGGCCTTGAGACTGGTGGTGACCGGGATGTTGAAGCGTTCGGCGAATGCGGCGACGACATCGCGCCCTCCCGCCCGAATGCAGCCATGGCCGGCGACGATCACCGGCGTCTGCGCATCCCGGATCAGCGCGGCGAGTTCGGCGACCGACGCCGTGTTGCGGATCGCCGCCTTGCGCGGAAAGTGGATCTGCTCGAGCACGCTGTCGTCGACCGCCTCCTTCTGCACGTTGTAGGGAATCGACAGCAGCACCGGCCCCGGCTCGCGGCCGAGCAGCGCCTGCGTGGCCTGGTTCAGCACCTGGCCGAGATAGTCGGTGCGCTCGATCAGCTTGTGATAGCGCGTGATGCTGGCGAACAGCGCGCCCTGGTCGATGGCACCGCCTTCGCCCGAGCTTTCCTGCAGCCCGCCTTTGCCGAAGATGTAGGTGGAGGTTTCGCCGGTGATCGCCAGTACCGGCAGCCGCTCGGCGTAAGCGTTGGCAATCCCGGTGATGAGATTGGTCGCGCCCGGCCCCGCGGTGGCGATGCAGGCGGCGGGCCGGTGCGATACCCGCGCGTAGCCGCCTGCCANNCGCCTGCCATGAAGGCCGCGCCCTGCTCGTGCTTGACCAATACGCTCTTCACTTGCGAATCATGCAGGCGGTCGTAGATCGGCAGCACATGCGCGCCCGGCATGCCGAAGAGGGTATCGATGCCCAGGCGCTCCAGATACCGGACGATCAGTTCGCTGACGGGAATGTTCATGTGCTTGTTAGGTTTATTCGGTCTCGCTCCGCCGGCGCGTGCAGTCGCGGCCGGAAGTCCGGGATTTGAGCACAAGACGCCGCGCGGGAAAACCTTGGGTCGTGCGTGGGATCGTGCGCGGGCCCCCATGGGGGCCCGCACACTGCCGTTGCGCCTGAGCAGGCGCAGCGGCAGGATGGTTCAGACGTGCGCCAGCTGCTGCTCGATTTCGATGAAGCTGTTCGCGACTTCGGTGGTCTNNCGACGGTGACGCCCAGCTGCTTGCACAGCTGCGACAGCGACAGCAGGCCGCGCACCATCTGTCCGCCCTCCGTATGCTCGATCACCAGCGCATGCTGGCGGCCGCGCGCCTTGAGCGTTTCCAGCACGTGGCCGACGCGGGCGTGGGCGATGTCGTCATAGTCGACCGCTTCCAGCCGCTCCACCGGCGTCATGATGTCGGCCACCAGCACTTCGTCGCGGCGGATGCCGCGGCTTTGCACGATCTGCATCGGCTTTTCGCCATGGATGTCGGTGCTGGTGATGAGCCCCGCCGCACGATCGTGGCTGTCCATGACGAACAGCAGGCGCACCTTGCGGCGGATCATGCGTTCTTCCGCCTGCTGGATGGTGTCGCCGGGGGTGGCGATGAAGGCGGTCAGGCGGCGGAAATCGGTCATGACATCGAGCGCCGGGTTGTCCAATCCCACGCGATCGGGCAGCACGCAGGCGGGACGCAGCAGGCCGGCTGATTTATCGAGATGGCTGGTGGGCAGGCGGGTATAGGTCATGGCGTGTCTCCTCAATATCGGTTTCTGGATCCGGGTCCGTACGATGCGCGTGCCGGAGCGGAAGCGATCATCCTGTTCCTTGCTACTCCCCCTGTCTATTCAAGATATTTTTTCCCGACATAAATTGTTCTTGCTTGTACCCGGCCGGCGCCAGGGGTAAGGCACGGCTCAAGCAGCCAATGCCTGCGCGTGGAATGCCAGATGCTCGCCGATGAAGCTGGCGATGAAGTGGTAGCTGTGGTCGTAGCCGTCCTGCATCCGTAGCGTGAGCGGGATGCCGCGCTCTGCACAGGCGGCCTGCAGGTTTTGCGGAAAGAGCTGTTCGGCCAGAAATTCGTCGGCGGTGCCATGGTCGATCAGCGCAGGCGGCAGCGACGCGCCGGCCTTGATGAGGCAGGTGGCGTCGTACGCTTCCCAGAGCTTTTTGTCGTCGCCGAGATAGGCGCCGAAGCAGCCCTGTCCCCAGGGGCTGATCACCGGGTTGCAGATCGGCGCGAAGGCGGAGACCGCGGCGTAGAGGCCGGGATTCTTCAGCGCGCAGATCAGCGCGCCGTGACCGCCCATCGAATGGCCGCTGATGCTCCGCTTGCCGGGCGTGACCGGGAAGTGGGCCTCGACCAGCGCAGGCAGTTCGCGGGTGACGTAGTCGTACATCCGGTAGTGCGTCGCCCACGGCGCCTGGGTGGCGTTGACGTAGAAGCCGGCGCCCTGGCCGAGGTCGTAGCGCTCGGGCACGTCGGGTACATTGTCGCCGCGCGGGCTGGTGTCGGGCATCACGAGAATGAGGCCGAGTTCCGCGCAGTAGCGCTGCGCGCCGGCCTTCACCCGCACGTTGTCGTCGGTGCAGGTCAGCCCCGACAGCCAGTAGACCACCGGCAGTTTCCGCGTCGCGGCCTGCGGCGGCAGGTAGACCGAGAAGGTCATGGTGCAGTGGCAGGTTTCGGAGTCGTGCTGCCAGCGCTCGAGCCAGCCGCCGAATTCCTTGATTCTTTCGACTTGTTTCATCGCCGCCTCAGAAAATGATGACCGAGCGGATGCTCTTGCCTTCGTGCATCAGGTCGAAGGCGCGGTTGATGTCTTCCAGCGGCATGGTGTGGGTGACCAATTTATCCAGTTCGATCTTGCCCGCCATGTAGTTGTCGACATAGCCCGGCAGCTGGCTGCGGCCCTTGACGCCGCCGAACGCGGTGCCTTTCCAGGTGCGGCCCACCACCAGGTTGAACGGCCGGGTGCAGATTTCCTGCCCGGAACCGGCGACGCCGATCACGGTGGAGACGCCCCAGCCCATGTGGGTGCACTCGAGCGCATCGCGCATCACGTTGACGTTGCCGATGCACTCGAACGAGTAGTCGACGCCGCCCTTGGTCAGATCGCGGATGGTCTCGACCAGCGAGCCGCTGAGCTCGCGCGGGTTGATGAAGTCGGTCGCGCCGAGCGCCTTCGCCATTTCGAACTTGTCGGGGTTGATGTCGATCGCGAGGATGCGGCCGGCCTTGGCCATCACCGCGCCCTGGATCGCCGACAGGCCGATGCCGCCGAGGCCGAACAC
>DONB01000058.1 GCA_003510325.1 Thiobacillus sp.
GCGGTGGCCGGGTTGGTGCCGTGCGCCGCGTCCGGCACGATGATCTCGCGCCGCGCGGTGTCGCCGCGCGCGTCGTGGTAGGCGCGGATCATCGCCACCCCGGCGAACTCGCCGTGCGCGCCCGCCATCGGCGCCATCGACACGCCGGCCATGCCGGTGACGTCCTTCAGCATTTCCTGCAGCTCGAACAT
This sequence comes from Thiobacillus sp., assembly GCA_003510325.1. GTDB lineage: Bacteria > Pseudomonadota > Gammaproteobacteria > Burkholderiales > Thiobacillaceae > Thiobacillus. The sequence continues at coordinate 192 of DONB01000058.1, forward strand.
GCTGGCGAGGAATCCTTGGCCGGTCTCGTCCGGGCTCGCCGGATGGCGCGCCAGGAACTGCGGCAGCATCGCCAGCGAATTGCACGCGCGCGGGTTGTACTTCATGGTGCACGAGCCGAGCGGGTAGAACTGCGTGTCGATCGAGAAGTTCAGCTGCGAGAGACGCGTGTAATGGCGCACGACATCGAGTTCGGAGACTTCCGGCAAGGCCGGTGCGTCCTTGCGCCTGAGCGCGGCGGGCAGGTCGTCGAGGCTGCCGCCGGCGGCAGGCAACTGGGCGGCGGCGGTGCGGCCGGGACGGGAATGGTCGAATATCAGCATGGTTAAACCTTGTTATCCGCGAAGGACGCGAAGAAGCGCGAAGGAAAACCCGAAAGATCCTCTTCGCGTCCTTTGCAGATGAAAAATTATTTCAAAGCAGCCAGCGCGGCCTCGTAGTTCGGTTCCTGCTTGATTTCGGGAACGAGTTCGGCGTGGAGCACCTTGTTGTTTTCGTCGAGCACGACCACGGCGCGCGCGGTGATGCCGGCGAGTGGCCCGCTGGTGATGGCGACGCCGTAGTTCTTCATGAATTCAGCGCCGCGCATGGTCGACAGCGTCACGACGTTGTTGGTGCCTTCGGCGCCGCAGAAGCGGCTCATCGCGAACGGCAGGTCGGCGGCGATGATCAGCACCACCGTATTGCCGATGGCAGCATCGTTGAATTTCTTGGTCGAGGTCGCGCACACCGGGGTGTCGAGGCTCGGCACGATGTTGAGGATTTTTTTCTTGCCGGCGAAATCAGCCAGCGAGACGTCGGCCAGATCCTTGTTGACCAGCTTGAAGTCGGGTGCGGTGTCGCCGACCTTGGGGAAGGTGCCGGACACGTCGATCGGGTTGCCTGCCAGAGTCACTGCCATATTTGCTCTCCTTGGATGAATCGGTCAAATGCCGGACGCGCGAACGATCGCGCTCGCTGCATTGCATACCTGCTAACTGTCTTGCTGATCATAGCGAGTCATGTGCTCGTCGATATTCTCGCGCAGCATTTTTTCGTACTGATCCATGAAATAGGCGATGGCGGCTTCCTTCTCCACGATCAACTGCGCCTTGTTCTCGGCTGCCGCCGCGATCACGAAGGCGTTGAAGCGCGCTGCCGCAAACAGCGCAGCCGCGCTCACCCGGCTGGGTTTCGCCTCGTTCAACTGGGTATTGGCCAGCGCAATATACGCATCGGCCATGTCATAGAACTGCTTGTCGCGTTGCACGTCGCTCATGCGGGTTCCTTAGTTCTTGTATGCGCATGGTGGCGCTTCGCGCCGCTTCGACAGGATGCGCTCCATCTGCTGCGCGTAGTGGTCGAGGTCGGCGGCGGTCTTGGTTTCGGTGACACAGACAAGAATGGCCTGTCCGAGCTCGGGATACCAGCCGGAAATATCCAGCCCGCCGAGGATGCCCTGCGCGCGCAGCGCGCGCAGCACGTCCTTCGCGTTGTCGTTGAGCTTCAGCACCACTTCGTGGAAGAAGGGGCTGGCGAACGCGCGCGTCACGCCGGGGATCGACGCCAGCTTTTCAGCCAGCGCCACAGTGCCGGCATGGCTGCTTGATGCGACTTTCGCCAGACCCTGCGGCCCCAGCAGCGCCATGTATTGCGTCGCGGCGGTCACCACCAGCCCCTGGTTAGTACAGATGTTGGAGGTGGCCTTGGAGCGGCGGATGTGCTGCTCGCGCGCCTGCAGCGTCAGCGCGAAGCCGGGCTTGCCGTCGAGGTCGACGGTGCGGCCGACGATGCGCCCCGGCATCTGCCGCACGAAGTCCTGGCGGCAGCACATGAAGCCGAAATACGGTCCGCCTGACGCCATCGGCGCGCCCAGCGGCTGGCCTTCGCCCACAGCGATGTCAGCACCCCTCGTTCCCCATTTGCCGGGCGCTTCCAGTACCGCCAGCGTGGTGGGGTTGACCAGCGCGATCGCCAGTGCGCCCTTGTCGTGCGCCCAGTCGGCCATCGCGTGCACGTCTTCCAGCACGCCGAAGAAGTTGGGTTGCGGAATCACCAGGCCGGCGAAACTGCCGACGTCGGCCGGCAGCACCGTCTTTCCGGTCGCGGCGTCGTAGTCGAGCTCGACCAGTTCGATGCCCTGATTCTTGACGGTCGTGTTGACCACGCGGCGGTAGATCGGGTGAACGGTCTTCGGCACCAGCACGCGGCGCGAGGTTTTGTGCGAACGCACCGCCATCAGGACCGCTTCGGCCAGCGCCGAGGCGCCGTCGTAGAGCGAGGCGTTCGACACGTCGAGCCCGGTCAGCCGGGTCATCATGGTCTGGTATTCGTAGATCAGCTGCAGCGTGCCCTGGCTCGCCTCGGCCTGGTACGGCGTGTAGGCGGAGTAGAACTCGCCGCGCGTGGTGATCTGCCAGATCGCCGCCGGGATGTGATGCTCATAGACGCCGGCGCCGATGAAACTGGACCAGAAGCCGTCGGCCGACGCGCGTTCCTGCATCAGCCGTGCCACCGCCATTTCGGGCAGGCCGTCGGGAACGTCCTTGAGCTTGCCGGTTTTCAGCGCGGGCGGGATTTCGTCGAACAGCGTCTCAATGCTGGCGGCGCCGATGGCGCCGAGCATGGCGGAAACGTCTTCTTCAGTGTGGGGAATGTAGGGCATTTTGCTTAGGGTCAGGATTCAGGGATCAGGATTCAGGGGAGGATTCAGCGCCAGGTGTCAGGTACGGCGCGGCGCAGCCGCACATTCTCTGATCCCTGATCCTGAATCCTGGCCCCTCAATGCGCTTCCGACTCCACCAGCTTCTGGTAGGCCGCCGCATCGAGCAGCCCGGCGACGTCGCCAGGATTGGCCGGCTTCATCTTGAACATCCACGCACTGTAGGCGTCCTTGTTCACCGCTTCGGGGCTGGCCTCGACCTCATTGTTGGCGGCGATCACTTCGCCGGCCACCGGGGCGTAGACGTCGGATGCGGCTTTGACCGACTCGACTACGGCACATTCCTCGCCCTTGGCAAGGGTGCGGCCGGCAGCGGGGTTCTCGATGAACACCATGTCGCCGAGCAGATCCTGGGCGTGGTGGGTGATGCCGATGGTCAGCGTGCCGTCGGCTTCGACGCGCACCCACTCGTGGCTGGGGGTGTATTTGAGGTCTGCGGGGATGCTCATTTTTAAGTTCCTGGCGGTTGGGTTATTTCCAGGGGTCAGGATTCAGGATTCGGGATTCAGGGAATGAGCGGCTGCGCCGCGCTGTTTCCCTGATCCCTGGCCCCTGAATCCTGATCCCTCCTAAATCAAAACTTTGCCGTTGCGCACGAACGGGTATTTCACCACTTTGGCTTTCAGCTTCTTGTCGCGGATCTCGACTTCGACGTCCTCACCCGGGGCGATGCCGAGCGGGATGCGGGCGAGCGCGATGGATTGCTGCATCGTAGGCGAAAACGTGCCGGAGGTGATCTCGCCGTCGCCGTTTTTGGTGTGGACTATCTGGTGGCTGCGCAGCACGCCCTTGTCCAGCAGCACCAGGCCGACGAGTTGTTTGGTCACTTCGCTCTTTTCCAGCGCTGCGCGGCCGACGAAGTCGCGTTCGGTCTTCAGGTCCACCGTCCAGGCGAGGCCGGACTCCAGTGGGCTGGTGGTCTCGTCCATATCCTGGCCATAGAGGTTCATCCCGGCTTCCAGCCGCAGGGTGTCGCGCGCGCCGAGGCCGATCGGCTTGCCGCCGGCTTCCATCAGCGCTTTCCAGAAGAAGGGCGCGGATTTCGCCAGCACCATCACCTCGAAGCCGTCCTCACCGGTGTAGCCCGTGCGGGCGATGAACATCTCGCCCATGGCGGCGGCGTTGAAAGGCTTCAGATTCGCGGTGATCTGGTCGACGCCGGGCAGCGCCTCGTTGAGTGCCTGGGTGGCGTCCGGGCCCTGGATCGCGATCATCGCGAGGTCGCGGCGCGGGGTGAGGGTGAGCCCCATGCCCCAGTCGGCATTCATTTTCTCCATCCAGGCGAGATCCTTTTCCGCGGTGCCGGCGTTGACCACCAGGCGGAACCAGTTCTCGTCCATGAAGTAGATGATGAGGTCGTCGATGACGCCGCCGTTCTCGTTCAGCATGCAGGAATACAGCGCCTTGCCGGACACCTGCAGCTTGTCGACGTTGTTGGCCACCAGGCGGCGCAGGAAGGCGCGCACGTTGGCGCCCTTGATGTCGAGCGGCAGCATGTGGGAGACGTCGAACAGGCCGCAGCCGCGGCGCACCTGGTGGTGTTCCTCGATCTGGGAGCCGTAGTTGATCGGCATGTCCCAGCCGCCGAAGTCGACCATCTTGGCGCCGAGTTCGCGGTGGGTGGCGTTGAGCGGAGTGTGCTTGAGCATGGGGGCACCAAAAATAAAAAAGGGTGAAGCGCGGATTCGCTTCACCCCTCTGTCCTTGGTACCTGAGAGATTACGGCGTGCGGGTTTGAATCAAACCTGCGAGCCGCTGCCCCTTCGGTGGCGATCGTGCGACCGCGCTCTCCAGAGTTTTTCCAGGATTGTGCCTGGCTGTTGCGGTCCTTTTGCCTGAGCGATTCCGGGTGAATTGCGCCTTCGGCGGCGTGCGGCGCACGCGCTCTCCCGCAACGGGAACGCGCACTATACCGAAGAAGTGTCTGGCCAGCCAGTCTTGTGCGCCCGGTCGTGCGGACTCAATACACCAGCTGCAAATCGAAGCCCATGGGTGCCAGGTCGCGCACGGCCAAAGGCAGGCTCAAGGCCTGTTCGCTGCGCGGCGGAATGCCTGCGGCGATGCGCTGGGTGTCGTCGAGATATTCGCTGGGGGCGAAGCTGCGGCGTGCTAGCGGGCGGTTGCGCTGATCGGTCAGGGTGAGCACCAGCACCGGCCAGGCCTGGGCATGGCCGGCCCGGTTGCCGAGCGTAAGCGTGAGCTTCAGGCGGCCGCTGGCCTCGGTTTGAAGGTCGGAACCGACGATCTGCAACTGCTCCAGGTTTTTCGGCAGCGAGAGCCTGCAGTCCAGTGCGGCGCAGGCCTGCTCAAGGGCGGGCCGGGTCTGCGGCAAGCGGCTGACCAGGGTGTCGCGCAGGAAATACGTGGTTTGCACGAACAGCAGAACCAGCAGCAATGCGCTGGCCGTGCCCCATGCCCAGGCCGGGATGCGCTGGGAGGCGGGGGAAAGGCGCGCCGTGCCGGGCAAGGGGCTGGCATATTCGATGCGCGCCCTGGGTGGGGCCGGTGCGACCGCGGCGGGCGAAGCCGCAGGGGCTGCAGGTTCAGAAGGGTAGGTCGAAGGAGCGGGATAGATCTGCGGCAACGGTCCGGGGTCGGTCGATGCCGAAATTTCGGGGTCGATCAGGATGATGGAAGGCAGGTCCAGCGCGTCATCGCGCTGCACGATGCCGCGAGGGGCGGCGGCAATCTCGACGTCTTCCGCTGGGGTGGCGACAGAGGCAGGCTCGGTGTCGTCTGCGGCGGCATCCGCTGCCGGCGCGGGGACGCGGTTTTCCTGCATGTCTGTCAATTCGGCTTCGGGCAGCGCGGCGGCTTCGACAGGCTCGGGTTCGGCCGCGACGGGCAACGGCGAGCCGTCTTCCATCAGCAGGCTCAGACGCGCATCGAAGGCGGCGCCGCATACGCTGCATTGCACCCAGCCCTGCGCGGCATCGAGCTGATCCGCGCCGAGACGGAACACGCTGGCGCATTCCGGGCAGGTGGTGCGGTAATTCACTTCTTGATCCCGGCCAGCCGCACCCAGCCCTCGTCGACGGCAGGCGGGTCGAAGACGAACCCGTCGCGGTAAACCGCCATCACCTCGTCGGCCTGCTCGGCCAGGATGCCCGACAGCACCAGCTGTCCGCCCGTGCGTACCCGGCCCGTCAGCAGCGGCGCCATGCCCTTGAGCGGATTGGTGAGGATGTTGGCGACGACGATGTCGTACTGCCCTGGCGCGAGTTCGCCCGGCAGGCAAAAATGCGCCGCTACATCGTTGAGCTCGGCGTTGTCGCGCGAGGAGACGACCGCCTGTTCGTCGATGTCGACGCCGTCGACCCGGATGGCGCCGAGCTTGGCTGCGGCGATGGCGAGGATGCCGGAGCCGCAGCCGTAGTCCAGCAGCGTACCGCCGCCGGCCAGGTGGGTGTCGAGCCAGCGCAGGCACAGCCGCGTGGTGGGGTGGCTGCCGGTGCCGAAGGCGAGGCCGGGATCGAGCTTGAGATTGATCGCGTTGCTGTCTGGCGCGTCGTGCCAGGTCGGCACGATCCACAGGCGCGGCGAGATCGGGATGGGGTCGAACTGCGACTGGGTCAGGCGCACCCAGTCCTGTTCGGCCACGGTTTCGACCGTGTACTCGGCGGGAAGCGGGACCCCAGCCTGTTGCGCGGCTGCGGCCAGGGTTTTCGCCACGTCGGCATGCTCATCCAGCAGCACCACGGCAATGCTGTGCGGCCACAGTTCGGCGGTCGGGTGGTCGGGTTCGCCGAACAGCGGCGTTTCGTCGACCGTGCCGGCGTCGGCGTCTTCCAGCGACACCGACAGCGCGCCCGCTTCCATCAGCGCATCGGACAAGGGCTCGGCCTGTTTGGAGTCGACGAGGATGCGGACAGATTGCCAGGGCATGGTTGTTGAAGGCTGAGGTGCAAGGTGGAAGGACGGGACGCCTGGCGTCCTGCCCTTCACCTCATCGCCCTGTCAGCCCTTTTCCCCCGCCAGTTTGTGCTCCAGGTAATGGATGCTGGTGCCGCCGGCGATGAAGGCGGCGTCGTGCATCAGGTCCTGGTGCAGCGGGATGTTGCTCTGGATGCCCTCGATCACCATTTCCATCAGCGCGCCGCGCATGCGGGCAATGGCCTGGTCGCGGGTGTCGCCGTAGGCGATCAGCTTGCCGATCATCGAATCGTAGTGCGGCGGCACGTAATAGCCGTGATACACGTGCGAGTCAACGCGGATGCCGGGGCCGCCGGGCGCGTGGTAGTTGGTGAGCTTGCCGGGGCTGGGGACGAAGGTGGTCGGATGCTCGGCGTTGATGCGGCACTCGATGGCGTGTCCCTTGAAGCGGATGTCCTTTTGCTGGAACGGCAGTTTTTCGCCGGCGGCGACACGGATCTGCGTCTGCACGATGTCGATGCCGGTGATGAGTTCGGTCACCGGATGCTCGACCTGCACGCGGGTGTTCATCTCGATGAA
>DONB01000165.1 GCA_003510325.1 Thiobacillus sp.
CGAACGTATTGCAGGAAGTTTTCGACCGTCTTGGGCGCCTTCTCGGCGTCGAGTTCGAGGGGGATGGTGCCGTGATTGGTGTGCAGCTTGACCATGAATGTGAGCGTCCTTAAAGAGAGGTTTCGTGAATGATTTTCCAGCGGCCGTTCTCACGGGCCCAGAACTGGCGCTTGGGGGTGCGGTCGCTGAGGTTGTTGCTCTGGTAGTCCTGCACGAAGCTCACCAGCGCGAAGTCGGGCCGTTCCGGGTAAAGCATCAGGCTGATGTCGTCGAGCCCGACCTTGATCCACGACTTGGCGGCGTTGACTTTGTGCTTGCTGGCGGCGAACGCCTGCAGATTCTGCGAGCCGGTGCGGAAAGATGTGCTGTAGTGCCTGAGCAGACGCGACGCGTCGCGGCTTTCCCAGTCCTGCCGCCATTGGTCGATGGCGGCGGCCAGATCGCTGCGTCGCGCATCGAGCGCTTCAGGGGCGATCCACTCGATCTGCTCGGCGATGATGACCGGCGTCTTGCCGATCTGGATGTACTGGCCCAGCCGGCTCAGGTCGTCGTTGGCCAGCACTACGCAGCCTTCGCTGGCGCGCGGGGTGCGGCTGTAGGTGTTGCTCGGACTGCCGTGGATCCAGATGCCGTGGCCGTTGCGGCCCTGGCGGGTATCCCATTCGTTGGGATAGGTCAGGGTGAACGCGCCGCTGCCGTAAAAGTCGGTGAGTTCGCGCGACGGCTTGAAGCTCGAGATGGCGTAGATGCCGATCGGGGTGCGGTTGTCGCCCTCCTTCTGCTTGCCGGCACCGGCCTTGCCGATGGTGATGTAGAAATCCGCCACCCGGATGGGCTGCCCGGCGCGGTTGGCATAGACATACAGACGCGAGCGGCTGGCGTCGACGACCAGCGCATGGCGATAGCTGTCGCTCAGGTTCAACAGGTAGGCCGGAACCTTGTCGTTGGGAAACGGATCGGTCAGGGCACGCACGCGCTGGCGCGCTTCATCGCGCAACTGCTCCAGGTCAGCGTTGCGGGCGGAGCCGGTATTGCCCAGGGTTTGCAGCGGCTGGGCGCGGGCCAACAGGAGGTCGCCCTTGACCAGTTGCGCCAGGCGGAAATTCGGATGCTGCTGCGTCAGCTTGTCGACCGCGGTCAGCGCTTCCGGCATCCGGCTCTGCGAAATCGCCACCAGGCTGTTGGCCAGCTGGCGATCGGCGTCCAATCCGGCCGCGTATAGCGACGGGGTGGCAAGCAGAAGCGTGAGCAGGAAGCGGGTCATGGCTTATCGGGACGTCTCGCCGACGATGCGCCATTCGCCATTCTGCAACGCCAGCTTCAGCGTTTTGGTGACGGTCGACGTGAGACGGTCGGAACGGTAGGCCTGACGGAAGGTGGCGCTGGCGGTGTCACCCTGCTGCTCGATCCTGAGATCGCTGATCGTGACTTCGATCGACTTGGGTGCGGTGATGCGGGCGCGGCGCTGTGCTTCCCAGTTGGCGCGCGTCATTCTGCCGGCGGCGTAATCGCTGGCGTAGGCGGCCAGGTAGGCGTCGACGTCGCGCGCTGACCAGGCTTGCGCCCAGCGGTTGACGGCGGCCTCGATCCCAGCGACAGGCTGGGCTGCCGCGACCGGCTGGACGGGGGCGGCGGGCTTGGGCGCGGCGACGGCAACCGGTTTGGGGGCGGCGGCAACGGGTTTGGCCGCGGCGGGTTTGCGCGGCTGTCCGCCGATCATGTCCTGGATCAGTGCAAGCTTGGTCTGCGCGGTGGCGTTCTTGCTGTCGAGCGCCAGCGCCTTGTCGTAGGCGAGCGAAGCCATCTTGGCGTAGATGTCGCCAAGGTTTTCGTGCGCGGTGGCGTAGCTGGGATGGGTGCGGATCGCCATTTCGAGCGCGTTTTTCGCCGCCTCGTACTTGCTTTGCGAGGCGTAGAGCACANNCAGGCCGGTGAATACGGTGATGGCATCGTTGGTCTTGCCCTGGTCAGCGAGGATCAGCCCTTTGAGGAAGCGCGCCTGCGCATCTTTCGGGTTTTTTGCCAGATAACGGTTGGCGCGGTCCAGCGCGCCGGTCAGATCGCCCTTGCGGAACTGCTGGTTGATCTCCTGGACTTCATTGGCCAGCACGGGCGTGCTGGCGACGATGATGCAGGCGACAACGGCGGCAAAGAAACGTGACAAAGCCATGTGATATGCTCGGATCATCTTGGGAAACAGGCATTCTAACAAGGTTAACCCCCGCTGAGACAGTCGGCGCGCCGCTTGATTCCCGCATGTCGTCATTCCGTCTGTAGCCCGCTTGCATTCATGTTGCACATTACCAATTCCCTGACGCGCACCAAGGAAGAATTCGTTCCGCTTACCCCCGGCCGGGTCCGCATGTACGTCTGCGGCATGACGGTCTACGACTTGTGTCATCTTGGCCATGCGCGGGTGTTCGTGGTGTTCGACATGGTGACGCGCTGGCTGCGCGCGAGCGGCTATCAGGNNAAGGAACATAACGGACATCGACGACAAAATCATTAGGCGCGCGCAGGAAAACAAGGAAACCCCGGCCGCGCTGACCGAACGCTTCATTGCGGCGATGCACGAGGACGAACGCGCGCTCGGCGTGCTGCCGCCCGACCACGAACCGCGCGCCACCGCCTATGTGGCGCAGATGCTGGCGCTGATCGGGCAACTGATCGACAACGGCCTGGCCTATCCGGCGCCCAATGGCGACGTCTATTACAGCGTGCGCGGCTTCCCGACCTACGGCCGATTGTCCG
>DONB01000279.1 GCA_003510325.1 Thiobacillus sp.
ACGTAGCCGGGTGGCGCACCGATCAGGCGCGACACCGCGTGACGCTCCATGTATTCGGACATGTCGAAACGGATCAACTCGACGCCCAGCACATAGGCCAGCTGGCGTGCAACCTCGGTCTTGCCGACGCCGGTCGGCCCGGAGAAGAGGAAGTTGCCGATCGGCTTCTGCGGGTTGCCCAGGCCGCTGCGTGACATCTTGATCGCGGTGGCCAAGGCATCGATCGCCGCATCCTGGCCGAACACCACGGCCTTGAGGTCGCGGTCCAGCGTCTTCAGCGAGTTCTTGTCGTCGGACGACACGGTCTTGGGCGGAATGCGCGCGATCTTGGCGATGATGTCCTCGATCTCGCGCGGGGTAATGGTCCGTTTCTGCCGAGATTTGGGCAGGATGCGCTGGGCGGCGCCTGCTTCGTCGATGACGTCGATCGCCTTGTCGGGCAGATGGCGGTCGTTGATATAGCGCGCCGACAACTGTGCCGCCGTGGTAAGCGCGGCCGCCGTGTATTTGACGCCGTGATGGTCCTCGAAGCGCGACTTCAGGCCGCGCAGAATGGCCACGGTTTCGTTGACCGAAGGCTCCGGCACGTCGACCTTCTGGAAACGCCGCGACAGCGCTGCATCCTTTTCGAAGATGCCGCGGTACTCNNACCTTCTGGAAACGCCGCGACAGGGCGTGATCTTTCTCGAAAATGCCGCGATATTCGGTATATGTGGTCGCACCAATGCAACGCAGATTACCCGACGACAGCGCCGGCTTCAGCAGATTGGAGGCATCGAGCGTGCCGCCCGACGCCGCTCCCGCGCCGATCAGGGTATGGATTTCGTCGATGAAGAGAATGGCCTTCTGATTGTCGGCCAACTGCTTCAGCACGCCCTTCAGGCGCTGTTCGAAGTCGCCGCGATACTTGGTGCCCGCGAGCAGCGCTCCCATGTCCAGCGCGTACACGGTGCTCTGTTCGAGGATCTCGGGCACCGAACCCTCGNNCCGATCAGCGGGTCGATCTTGCCGGCCAGCGCCTGGGCGTTCAGGTTCTGCGCGAAGCTGTCGAGCGGCGAAGCCGACGGAGCGTCGGAGCCGGCTTCGGCCGGCTCGTCCGGGCGCGGCGCCGGCTCGCTCTGCGGGGTCTTGGTAATGCCGTGGGAGATGAAATTGACGATGTCGAGCCGCGTCACCCCCTGCTGGGTGAGGAAATACACCGCGTGCGAATCCTTTTCCCCGAACACCGCCACCAGCACGTTGGCACCGGTCACTTCCTTCTTGCCGGACGACTGCACGTGNNTGGATCACGCGCTGGAAGCCGAGGGTGGGCTGGGTGTCGACCTCGCCCTCGCCTTCCACCTTGGGGGTGTGCTCCTCGATGAAGGCGCCGAGTTGTTCGCGCATCGCCTCGATGTTGGCGCCGCAGGCACGCAGCACCTCCGCCGCGGACGGATTGTCCAGCATCGCCATCAGCAGATGCTCCACCGAAATGAATTCGTGGCGTTTCTGCCGCGCATCCATGAAGGCCATGTGCAGCGTAACTTCGAGTTCCTGGGCAATCATCTAACTTTCCTCCATCGTACATTGCAGCGGATGCTGATGCTGCCGCGCGAAATCCACAACCTGCTCGACCTTGGTGTGAGCGATATCCCTCGGATACACCCCGCACACGCCCACGCCCTCAGTATGCACTTTGAGCATGATTTGTGTCGCCCGTTCTTGGTCGATGCCGAAAAACTTCTTCAGAACATGCACCACGAACTCCATCGGCGTGTAGTCGTCGTTCAGCAGCAGCACCTTGTACAGGGGCGGCGGCTTCACTTTCGCCGCGGACGGTTCCAGTAGGGTACTGCCTTCTCGCTTGGTTGCCATAGCCCGATTAAGCCTGAATTACTGGCTTTATTTTGATGTGATGGGAAGATTTTTCAAGCCTGCGGGAAGTAGGGCTTAAGCACCGGCAGGGATAAATGGAGAAAAAGACGTTTATTTACATCCGCGCCGGACAGGTTTTCAGCATCGCTGATTGGAAATATGCTCCTGTTACGATCCGGACCCGTGACAGCTGAACATGGGCTGACGCGTCGCCCGGCAGGCTGACACATCCTCTATAACCAGGAGCCGCCCATGAAGGACTCGCTGAAACCCGGCATTCGCCACCGACATGCCTTCGTCATCCCGGCTTCCAAGACCGTTCCGGCACTCTATCCGGAAGCGCCCGAATTCGCCGCCATGCCGGAGGTATTGGCCACCGGTTTCCTGGTGGGTTTCCTCGAATGGGCCTGCATCCGGGCAGTCAATCCGCATCTGGACTGGCCGCGCGAGCAGACGGTGGGCACGCATATCGACGTCAGCCACGAAGCGCCCACCCCACCCGGCCTTGAAGTGACCGCAACCATCGAACTGGTCGAAGTCGACGGCAGACGGCTGATGTTCGCCGTAGAGGCGCACGATGGCGTGGACACGATTGCCAAGGGTCGGCACGAACGCTTCGTGATCGATCGGGAAAAATTCGATGCTCGGGTCGATAAAAAGGCGAAAGTCCGTCTTTAGACCACACACCGNNGGCCACCCTGCGCGCTCTTCAGGCCGACATCACCACCCTCGCGGTGGATGCCATCGTCAATGCCGCCAACCCGTCGCTGCTCGGCGGTGGCGGGGTCGACGGTGCGATCCACCGCGCCGCCGGACCGCAACTGCTCGCCGAATGCCGCGCACTGGGCGGCTGCGAGACGGGCGATGCGAAGCTCACACGAGGCTACCGCCTGCCCGCCCGCTTCGTGATCCACACGGTCGGCCCGGTCTGGCACGGCGGCGATCGCGGCGAGCCGGGATTGCTCGCCTCGTGCTATCGCCACTCGCTCGAGGTCGCGTCGCAGAACGGTATCCGCACGCTGGCGTTTCCGGGCATCAGTACCGGCGTNNCACCGAAGGTGGCTGCCGCGCAGATTGCAGTCGCGACGGTACAGGCAGCAGTGGCCGTGTTCCCAGCGATCGCCGAAGTGATCTTCTGCTGCCATTCGGCGGCGGACCTTGCCGTATACCAGGCGCTGCTTGACGGCATCGCATCCTAAGACGCGCATGGACGTGGTCCTGATTCACGGCATGGGCCGGACGCCGCACTCGATGATGCGGCTGAGCCGGCGCCTGCGACGGGCCGGTCACACGCCGATCCTGTTCGGCTATTCACCGACGTTCGAAACCCTGCAGGGCGCGTCCGAGCGCCTGGTGAGGCGGATCGAGCGCCAGGCGGACATCTCGCACTACGCAGTGGTGGGCCATTCGCTCGGCACGGTGCTGATCCGCTCGGCGCTCGGCCGACTGGAGAACCGCATGCCCGCGGCCTGCTTTTTCCTGGCGCCGCCGATGGTGGCCTGCAAGGCGGCGAAATACTTTTCCCGCTTTTGGCCATACAAGGTGATGACGGGCGAGATGGGCCGACTGCTGGCAGCCGATGAATTCATGCGCAATCTGCCGATGCCGCCGACCCCCGTCCGGATCTATGCCGGCGTCGCAGGGCCGCGCGCATCCTGGCTGCCCTTCGGCATGGAGCCGAACGACGGCATCCTCAGCGTATCCGAGGCCAGCGGCGCGTGTTCGGCAACGATCGTCACGACGCCCTCCCTGCACACCTTCATCATGAATTCGGCGCTGGTTTTCGACGATATCGCCAGCACCCTGGCAACGCTCACGCCGCCCTCAGCTCAGCACGGCGCGTCCCGTTAAGGCCCCCCGGGCTGTTCGTCTAAGCAGGCAAACTGGTCCCAACCCTGCGCATGATTTAAATTGACTGCATGTGTAAGCGACCGAGCGCTCACACGGACAAGGAGCCTTCCGCCCATGACCCGACTGCCCAACTCACTGAATGCCTGGGGAACCCCGGGGTTCGAGACGACCCTCAGGCAGGAAATCGAACAGCTGGATGCCGCACAGCTGCCGCTGCAGCAGGGGCTGACCCGCAGCAGCCATGTGACCGACCGGCCTTTCCAGGCGATGGTGATTGCCGTGCGCGAGGAAATCGGCCTGATCCGGGCCAAGACAGGGATTTTCTATACCGGCGTGATCGCCGGCTGCAACTGCGCGGACGATCCCACGCCGATCGACGAACAAAACGAATACTGCGTGCTGCAATTCGACATCGACCGCACGACGGCTGAGACCTGCGTGACGCTGCTGGCGGAATAGGCGCTGGCGCGCGCTTTTTGTCCAAAGATCCGCTTGTATCCCCTGTATTTGACAGGGTTTTTTTGTCCTTGCAGTGACGCGCAAAGTCGTGTTTCATTCAAAAGAGGGGGGTACGAATAAGCTAGGCCATAGCGAAGCGTATCAATAAGAACAGTCATCCCATATCCCCCCACAGAGACACGATCTCAGCGCGGTGAATTTGGTTGTTTGGTAGAACGGATGGGCGCCTTGCGTCCCCCGTGCAGCGTCCTCGATGATTGGAAGGACTGAGCCATCCCAATGAAAACCGTCGACGTCTATTTCGACAGCAAGCAATCAAGGGGCGACATTCCCCTGCTGCGCCGTTTCCTGCTCATCTGGTTGCCGCTCATGCTGGTGCTGGCGGCGATCGTCTGGGCGTTCTACGCGCTGCAGGCGAAAAGCACCGCCCCTGCGGCAATGCCGCAACGCCTGTGGCTTGCGTTTGCCGTTCTGGGGCTGATCCTGTCGCTCGCGGCCTGGGCGGTCGCCTTCTACGGCATGCGCCGAAGCTGGGCCGAAGAATCGATCAGGGCCAGCGAAGCGCGTTTTCGCGGCCTGCTCGAATCGGCGCCGGATGCCATCGTGATCGTCAGCCACGAGGGGCGCATCGTGCTGGTCAATGCGCAGGCCGAAAAATATTTCGGCTACACGCGAGACGAACTGCTGGAACAGCCGATCGAGATCCTGGTCCCGGAGTCCCTGCGCAGCCGCCACGAGACGCACCGCGCAGGCTACGTCGCCACCCCCCATACGCGTCCGATGGGAATCGGCCTGGAGCTGTACGGCCTGCGCAAGGACGGCAGCGGGTTCCCGCTGGAAATCAGCCTGAGCCCGCTGCAGACGCCGCAGGGCATGGTCGTGACCGCCATCATTCGCGACATCACGTCGCGCAAGGAAGCCGAACGCCTGCGCGCGGAGGCGCAGGCGCAGTACCGGGATCTGATGAACAACCTGCCGGTCGGGGTGTACCGCAAGGAAATCGGGCCGAACGGACCGTTCCTGGAAGTGAACCCGGCGCTGGTTGCCATGCTGGAGGCCGACTCCGCCGAGGACTTGCTCAACCACCCCTTCGATACCTTCCAGCAGGCCCTGCCCGACCTTCAGCTGTTCGGCGAAAACGCGATTCAGCAGGATTCGATCGTCAACGAGGAAATGGAAATGCTCACCATGAAGGGCAACATTTTCTGCGGCGCGATCAGCGCCCGGGTGAAGCGCGAGGCCGACGGCCGGATCTATCTGGACGGCATCATCGAGGACATCACCCCGCGCAAGGAAATCGAGCGCCAGCTGCAGAGCCGCTCGATCGAACTGGAAGCCACCAACCGGGAGCTCGAAGCGTTCAGTTACTCGGTCTCGCACGACTTGCGGGCGCCGCTGCGCGCGATCGACGGCTTCAGCCGCATTCTGCTCACCGACCATGCCGATCGCCTGGACGATATCGGGCGCGACCGCCTCGAACGGGTGCGCCGCGCCGCCCAGCACATGGGCACGCTGATCGACGACCTGCTCAAGCTGTCGCGCGTCACCCGCACCGAACTCAAGCGCGAGCAGGTGGACCTGAGCACGCTGGCCGGCGACATCGCCGAGGAATTGCGCAAGCAGGCGCCGGATCGCAAGGTGCAGTTCAGCATCGCCCCCGGCCTGACGGCTCGGGGCGACAAGGGTTTGCTGCGCATCGTCCTCGACAACCTGATCGGCAATGCCTGGAAATTCACCGGCGGCCTTGCCGAGGCCCGGATCGGGTTGGAACGCGCCCCCACCCACGGGAGGCAGGCCTATGTCGTCAGCGACAACGGCGTCGGCTTCGACATGGCGTATGCGGACAAGCTGTTCGGCGTGTTCCAGCGCCTGCACGACGCCACCGAGTTCCCCGGAACCGGCATCGGGCTGGCCACCGTGCAGCGGATCATCCACAAGCACGGCGGCCGCATCTGGGCCGAAAGCGAAGTCGGAAAGGGGACGCGGTTTTACTTCACCCTGGAATCGGAGATGTGATCGTGAGCGAAAAAAGCATACTGCTGGTGGAAGACAATCCGGACGACGCTGCGCTGACCGTCCACGCTCTGGAAAGCAACAAGATCGGCAACACGCTGGTCATCGCGCGCGACGGCGTCGAGGCGCTGGACTATCTGTTCTGCACCGGCTCCTACGCGGAACGGGATCCAAAGGATATCCCCGCGGTGGTGCTGCTGGATCTCAAGCTGCCCAAGATCGACGGCCTCGAGGTGCTGCGACGCATCCGCGCGGAGGAGCGCACGCACCTGCTGCCGGTGGTGATCCTCACCTCGTCGAACGAGGAGGAGGACCGCCTCAAGGGCTATGCGCTGGGGGCCAACAGCTATGTGCGCAAGCCGGTCGACTTCGACGCTTTCATCCACGCGGCCGGCCAGCTAGGACTGTACTGGCTGTTGCTCAACCAGTCGCCGCCGAACGTCTAGAGCTTGACCAATGCTCCCGGAATTCGGATGACCATGAACGAGACGAATGAAAAAATCAGGCTGCGCGCCCTCATCGTGGAAGACTCCGAGGACGATGCGCTCCTGCTGGCCGAGAACCTGCAGCATGCGAACTTTCTCCTCGAGTGGCAGCGCCTGGACACCGAGCCTGCATTGCTGGAGGCGCTGGGCCAGCAATGGGACATCGTGTTTTCCGATTATTCGATGCCCTATTTCAACGGTGCGCGGGCGCTGGAAATCGTCAAGCAGCACGACCCCGACATCCCCTTCATTTTCGTTTCCGGAACCATCGGCGAAGAAACTGCGGTCACCGGCATGCGGGCCGGCGCGCAGGNNCAGGACTACGTGATGAAGGGCAACCTGGCCCGGCTGGTGCCCGCCGTACACCGGGAAATCGCCGATGCGAAGGTGCGGCGCGAGCGGCGCGCCGCGGAACAGACGGTCCGCAGGCTGTCCCAGGTGGTCGAACAGGCCGCCGACAGCGTCTTCATCACCGATCCGCACGGAACCATCCAGTACGTCAATCCGGCCTTCGAGCGCCTCACCGGCTTCAGCGCGGACGAGGCCGNNACGCCCGCACTGATCAAATCGGGCCAGCACGACGACGCGTTTTTCAAGAAGATGTGGGACACCATTCTCGCCGGCGACGTGTTCAATGACACGCTGGTCAACCGCCGCAAGGACGGCGCCTTGTTCTATGAGGAAAAGACCGTCGTGCCCCTGTTCGACAGTAAGAGGAAGATCTCCAGCTTCGTATCGACGGGACGCGACATCACCGAGAAGCTCCGCGCCGAGGAGACCCATACCCAGTTGCTGGAAATGCTGGAGGCGACGACGGACTTCGTGGCCATCCTCGACAACGACGGCCGCCTGCGCTACCTCAACCGGGCGGGACGGGCCATGGCGGGCCTGTCGAATGTCGATGACGCGCGTGCCCTGTACCTCGCCGATTTCCATCCGGAGTGGGCCACCCGACGGCTGCTGACGGACGCGTTTCCGATCGCACGGCGCGAAGGCGCTAGGCATGGGGAAACCGCGATCCTGCGGGCGGACGGCCACGAAATCGCGGTGTCCCAGGTGGTGCTCGCCCATGGCGGCACTGACGACACGCCGGAGTTCTTCTCGATCATCGCCCGCGACATCAGCGAACGAAAACACTTCGAGGAGGAGCTGAAACGCCAGGCGACCCACGACGCGCTGACCGGGCTCCCCAACCGCCTGTTGCTCGAGGAGCATCTGGCAACGGAACTGGCGCGTGCCGAACGCAACCACAGCCTGGTCGCGGTGCTGTTCCTCGACATCGACAATTTCAAGCGCATCAACGACAGTCTCGGACATGTTGCTGGCGATGCGTTGCTGCGGCACGCAGCCCAGCGCCTGCGGGCCTGCATGCGCCCGAATGATATTGTGGCCCGTTACGGCGGAGACGAGTTCACCATCGTGATCGGCGACCTTGCCCATCCCAACAGCATTCCGGGCATCATCCACAAGCTGCGCGAGGCATTCGAGACCGCGGTCTTCATCGCGGAACGCGATGTGTACGCCCGGTTCAGCCTGGGGATTTCCGTCTACCCGCATGACGGCAGCGATGCGGGAACACTGCTGAAGAATGCGGACGCAGCGATGTATCGCGCCAAGGCGAACGGCCGCAACCAGTATCAGTTCTACGCGCCGGAAATGAATGCCCGCGGCCAGGAATTGCTGTCGCTGGAAACGGATCTCCGGCGCGCGCTCGATCGCGAGGAATTCCTGCTTTACTACCAGCCCCAACTGGATGTGCGCAGCGGCCGCATCGCCGGTCTGGAAGCCCTGGTGCGCTGGGAGCATCCTGCGCAAGGGCTGGTATCGCCTGACGATTTTGTTCCCTTGCTGGAAGAAACCGGCCTGATCGTTCCGGTGGGCGAATGGGTGCTGCACAATGCGTGCGCCCAGCACCGCAGGTGGCGTGAAGCTGGTTTTCCACCGATGCGGATCTCGGTCAATGTCTCGGCCCGGCAATTTCGGGAGCAGTCCCTGCTGGACCGCGTCCGACTGGCGCTGCGCGAGGAAGGCGTTCCACCGGATCATCTCGAACTCGAAATCACCGAAAGCACGGCGATGCAGGACGTCAAAGCCACGGGCGAGATCCTGGCCGCCTTCGACGCGCTGGGGGTGCGTCTAGCCATCGACGATTTCGGAACCGGCTATTCGTCGCTAGCGTACCTGAAACGCTTCCCGCTCGACGTCCTGAAAATCGATCGCGCCTTCGTGCAGGACCCTCCACATGACGGCAATGTGTGGGCGATCGCGGAAGCCAGCATCTCGCTCGGCCACAAGCTGGGACTCGAGGTGATCGCGGAAGGCGTCGAGACGGCGGCGCAGATGAATTTCCTGCGCGACCACGAATGCGACATCGTACAGGGATACTACTTCAGCCATCCGAAGCCGGTGGACGAGGTAGCGCGTTTCATTGCCGGCCACGTCGCGGCGGGCATCTGAGGCAGCGGTCCTCCCGCGCGACAGCCCAGGGCAGCAGCAGATGGGAAGCCGCGCCGTGATCGTTGTGCAGATGCACCTCGCCCCGGCGCCCCTGGCTGTCGTAGCTGTGCGCGACCTCCCCCTCCAGCGGAGTGCCGCCAATGGTCAGTGACAGCAAGCCGAGAGCATTCTTCAGTTCATGGATCAGCCTGCATACAGGCTGGTGCCGTCGAACGTCATCCTGCGGTCTTTTTCTCGAGTTGGAAACGAGGGGCGGTCAAGCGCGGCTTCTGGATTGAATGCCGAAACGGCGTTCCACGTCTTAGAGCTGCAGGCGCGCTCACGCTTGACTCTCCCAGCATGTAGCTGGCGCCCTGATCACTATTCCCCTATGACTGATGAAGGAAGTAACAGCTGTTTTGGACTTACCTGAACCCTGCGCGTCCCCTCGGCGCGCAGCCTGCGGGTCGGTCAGCTCGCGGCAGGCGGAAGATCCAGCTCGTCCGCGTAGCCCAGGCTCGGATACTGGAAGGCGACCGGTCCGTCGGGCTTGGCGTGCACGAACTGGCTGACGAACGGATCGGCGGAGTCGGCCATCTCGGCGGCATTGCCTTCGGCCACCACCACGCCATCGTGGATGAAATAGACGTAATCGGCGACCTTCAGCGATTCCGACACGTCATAGGTCACCACGATCGAGGTCAGGCCGAGCGCGTCATTGAGGCGCCGGATCAGATTGGCGATGGTATTGAGCGAGATCGGGTCGAGTCCGGCGAAGGGTTCGTCGTACATGATCAGCATGGGATCGAGCGCGATCGCCCGTGCCAGCGCCACGCGGCGCTCCATGCCGCCCGACAGTTCGCTAGTTCGCAGCGCATGCGCGCCGCGCAGGCCGACGGCGTGGAGCTTCATCAGCACCAGGTCGTGGATGACATCCTCCGGCAGGTCGGTATGCTCGCGCATCGGGTAGGCGATGTTGTCGAACACCGACAGGTCGCTGAACAGTCCGCTGACCTGGAACATCATTCCCATCTTGCGCCGCATCGCATACAGGCCGGTGTTGTTCAGCGTGTGGACCACCTGGCCGTCGAATGTCACCTGCCCGCGCAACGGTCGCAGCTGGCCGCCGAGATGGCGCAGCAGCGTGGTCTTGCCGCAACCGCTGACCCCCAGGATACCCACAATCTTGCCGCGCGGAATGGTGAGGTTGATGCCCTTGAGCACCGGGTTGGCCTCGAACGAGAAATGCAGGTCGCTGACCTCGACCAGGTTGTCCGCGGATGCTGTTTTATCGTGCAACGGCGCCATGCTCACACGCCATCCAGCAGGCCTTCCGGCACTTCCAGCGCCGCCTTCACCGCCACCAGGAACTGTACCGCGTCACGGCCGTCGATCAGCCGGTGATCGTAGGTCAACGCAAGGTACATCATCGGACGGATCACCACCTGGCCGTTTTCGGCGACCGGACGCTCCTGGATGGTGTGCATGCCGAGAATCGCCGACTGCGGCGGGTTGAGGATAGGGGTGGACAGCAGCGAGCCGAACACGCCGCCGTTGGTGATCGAAAAGCTGCCGCCGGTCAATTCTTCCAGTGTGAGCTTGCTGTCGCGCGCGCGCTGGGCGAAGCCGGCGATGGCCGCCTCGATTTCGGCCGACGACAGCGTCTGCGCGCGACGCAGGATCGGCACCACCAACCCGCGCGGGCTGGAGATGGCGATGCCGATGTCGGCGTCGCCATTCCATACGATGTCGTTGCCGTCGATGGCGGCATTGACGATGGGAAACTGCTGCATGGCCCGGCACACCGCGCGCACGAAGAAGGACATGTAGCCCAATTTGACGCCGTGCTTGACCTCGAACTCGGCCTTGAAGCGCTGGCGCAGTTCGTTCACCGGCTGCATGTTCACCTCGTTGAAGGTGGTGAGCATCGCAGCGGTATGCTGCGCGGCGACCAGGCGCTCGGCCACCCGCTGGCGCAGGCGCGACATCGGCTCGCGGCGGGCTTCACCCGCTGTGAAGACCGGCGCCGCGGCAGNNAGCAACAGCACGGCGGACGTGGGGACAGCCGGAGCCGCGGCTTGCGGCACCGGTTTCGCAGCGGGGACAGCGGCGGCCGTCTGCTCTGCCTTTGCATCTGAGGCCGGCGCGGCGGCACCCTCGCCGGTCTCGATCACCGCCACCACCTCGTCGGCCTTGACCACGGCCCCCTCCTCCTTGCGCAGTTCGATCAGGGTGCCGGACGCGGGCGCCGGGATCTCCAGGATCACCTTGTCGGTTTCCAGGTCGACCAGGGTTTCGTCGCGCGCGACCGTCTCGCCGACCGCCTTGCGCCACGGCAGCAGGGTACCGCTGGCGACCGAGTCGGACAGGGTCGGCACGCGCACTTCAATTTTCATAAGCGGTCTCCAGCGCATCGTTCAGCAGGGCTTCCAGTTCCGCCCGGTGGCGCGAGGTGTAGCCCGACGCCGGGGCCGCCGCCGCCGGACGCCCGGCGTAGTGGAAGCGCCGTCCGCCGGGTGCGCAGTGATTGAGATGATGCAGCGTCTGGAACCATGCGCCCTGGTTCATCGGCTCCTCCTGGGCCCAGACGAAGGTGTAGGCCTGCGGATAGGCGGCCAGCACCGTGCGGAACGCCTGCTCGGGGAGNNCCGGCAGGAACGCGCCTTCGCTCAAGTCCGCCAGCGACGACGTCGAGCTCGGATGGCGCAACAGGCTCTTCGGCGTCAGCACCACCAGCGGCTTGCGCGAGGGGCACACGATCTGCCGACGCAGCAGGTGGAACATCTGCGCCGGCAGGGTCGGCACGCAGACCTGGATGTTCTCCTGCGCGCACAGCTGCAGGTAGCGTTCGAGCCGGGCCG
>DONB01000153.1 GCA_003510325.1 Thiobacillus sp.
GACCGTCGACGCCCGCAAGCAGGATATCGCCGCGGCGATCTTCGAGCCGATCATCTCGGGCGGAGGCTTCTACTTTCCGCCGCGCAGGTATTTCCAGGCGATCAGAAAAATATGCGATGACAACGGCATCTTCCTGATCTTCGACGAATGCCAGACCGGATTCGGGAGAACGGGCAGCTGGTTCTATTATCAGCAGCTCGGGTGCGTGCCTGATTTCGTGGTGTCCGCAAAAGCCATGGGACTGGGTTATCCGGTCTCCTGCGTCATCGCCAATGGAAACACCATTCCCCATGCAAAGTTCGCAATGGAGTATTTCAGCTCCCACCAGAACGAATCCTACGCGGGCGCCCTGGTGTCGCATCTGATCGACGAGATCGAAACCCGCGATCTGCTCGAGCAGAACCGCGCCTCCGGAGCGTATCTGCTGGCTAAACTAAGTGCGATTGCTGCCGAATCCTCTCTTGTCAGCGCGCCCCGGGGGAAAGGGCTCATGTGCGCATTCGACCTGAGCGCCACCCCTCGCCTGGACAGCAAGCAGGCGGGCGATCTTTTCTGCAGGCTGGCCCAGCAGAACGGATTGCTGATCCAGCATTGCAATCTCGGGCGGACCATCCGCCTGCTGCCGAACTATGCGGCCACCCGGGACGATTTCGACTTTTTCGGGACGCAACTCAAAGCCACGCTGGCCATGTTTCAGGCAGCACTCGATCAAACCCTTTAGCGAGCGACACCCATGTTATTTTCAGAGATCGACACGACGTACCTGGCCAATGCAATCAAGGAGATGCAGGGCAAGAAGCTCATCCTTTGGGGGGCGGGGCGACGGGTCAAGGGCTTCGTCGAGCAATACTGCGGCGACGGCAAGCTGCTGCCCCAGCCGTACGGCATTTGCGACAGCACGCGCGACATCGCGGAGGAGACGCTCTGGGGCATCCCCGTCCTGCCTTTCCAGGCCGTGAGGAACATGCTGCCGAAGGACACCGTGATCATCATTACGGCCGGCCTGCTCGAGTTGCAGGCCAAGGTGGTTTCCAGCGAACTCTACTATTTCCCGCTCTTCCATTGCCGGTCGTTCGAGGTCTACGACTATCTGCAGAAGAACATGGACGCGTGCGACCGCGCCATCCGTCTGCTGGCCGACCCGGTGTCGAAAAAAACCTACCGGGGCTGCATCGAAAACGTCTTGTGCGGGCGTCTGTGGGACCAGTCGCTGTTCAGCGCCAGCCCCTATTTCGGTAACGACTTGAACGGCACGCTCGACGAATCCGGGCAGCTGGTATTTGCCGGCGCCTTCAACGGCAAGCATATCGACCGGGCCATCGAGAACAATCCCGCCATCCGGATCGCAGCCTTCGAACCCAGCAAGACCTGGTCGGCCTATCTGAGGGAAAAGTTCCAGCATGCCCCGCAGGTGACGATCCACAACAAGATCCTGTGGAGCGAGAACACCCTGCTGAATTTCGATGACGACATGTCCAATTCCGGCCTGGATGCGCATGTCTGCGGGGACGGGGCGAACAGCACCTATCAGCACGAGGGGGTCGCCATCGATGAGTTCATCGAAGGAAAGGTGTCCATGATCGCGCTGGACGTCGAGGGCTCGGAGCAGCGTGTCATCAAGGGGGCGCACCGGACCATCGAACGCGATCGTCCTCGTTTGTGCATCTGCCTGTACCACAACCTGGATGACTATTTCAGGATTCCCGTCATCGTCAGCGAACAGTACGGATACCGCCTGCATGTCAAACATCACTCGACCCTCAGCGCAATCGAGACGGTGCTCTACGCCGTCTGACAGGCGCTGACGCCGGATCCCGACCTCTCGTCCCGCCATGCTTGATTTTTCGTTTTCCATGCCGACCCGGATCATTTTCGGCTCCGGCGCAAAAGCGATTCTGGAAAAGGAGCTGGACGAGCAGCCTGTTTCGCGGGTTCTGCTGGTGTATGGACGCAACAGCGCGCACCGGAATGGCAGTTACCACGAAGTCACCGGCCTGCTCGATGCGCGTGGCATCGACTACCTCGAGCATCCGGGGTGCAGGGAAAACCCGGACGACGAATTCGTCCGGGCGGGAGCGGGCCTGGCCCGGGCTCACGGCGTGAGTTTCATCCTGGCGATCGGCGGGGGCTCGGTGATCGACGCATCCAAGGCCATCGCCCTGCTGGCCGCCAACCATACGGACGATATCTGGGCGTACCAGCAGGCGCGCGAACGCTTCACCGCGCCAGCGCTGCCGCTTGGCGTCGTGCTCACCACGACCGGGACGGGCACCGAGGTCAACGGCGGATTCGTCATCAGCCGGCGTGCCAACAACGAAAAGGTCGCCTTCAGCAGCCTGTCCGTCCGGCCGCGCTTCGCCTACTGCAATCCGGACTACACGATCAGCCTGCCGCCGCAGGTGCTGGCGGACAATTACACCGACATCCTGTCCCACCTGCTGGAACAGTATTTCTCCATGGAGGAGACGACGGGGATTGTCGATGCGGTCATTCTCGAAGCCATCCATTACCTGCTGAAGAACACCCCGGAACTGCGCAACTGGAAGGACTCGTACGCTTTTCGCGCCAACACCATGTTTGCGTCGACGATCTCGTTGTCCTACCTGTTTTCCTGCGGCAAGAAGGTCCCGTGGATCCTGCATTACCTGACCCATGCGCTCGCGTCGCACCGGCCCGTTTCGCATGGCGAATCGCTCAGGATCGTCATGCCGGGTTGGCTCGTCTGGCTGGCGGGAAATCCCGCCTACGCCACCCGAACACGGCATCTCATCGAAAAGCTCTCGCTGTCCGATGCGAATCAATTGGGGCAGTATTTCCTGGATCAGTTTTCCCGGATGGGATGCGATTCCCATCCGCTTCCCAGCGACAGGGAAAAGGAACAGATCGTGAAGATGCTGTCGGCGGACAGGNNCTCCCGGGCCAACCTGGACGAAGGCGATCTGAGATGCATCCTGGATTGGACGCATCACGCCTGCTGAACGATCAAGCCCTTCAGCCGATACGCCACGCCGGGTGCGCCGCCGGGAGTGCGCGGCGACACCACGCGGCTTCCACGCGGCACGGCCGCGTCAGGCCGCGCACCATTTCCGCCAGATCTCCCGATAGAGGGCTTCCACGTTGCGCGCGACGGTTTGCGGCTCGCAGTCGGATGCGCCCATCCGCTCGCGTATCGATTGCCTGATTCGATTCAGGCCGGGCAAATCCTGCGCCATCTGCACGGCTCGCTGGAAATACGCGTCCTCGCTGTGCGTGATGAATTCGTCCAGGCCGACACGCGACAGCAATGGAACCGCGCAGCGCGACACCATGTGCTCCCCGACCAGGGTGACGACCGGCACGCCCATCCACAGTGCGTGCATCGTGGTGGTGCCGCCGTTGTAGGGAAAGGGGTCGAGCGCCAGATCGATCTGGTGGTGGAGCGCCAGGTAATCGTTCAAGGACATGCGCGGCTGCAATATCAGGCGATCCGTCGTCACGCCCGCCTGGCCGAACTGATCGATCACCCGTTGCCGGGTTCCGCTGTCCGTCACGTTGCCGAGCATCAGCCTGGCGTGCGGCAATGCGTTCAGGATTCGTGCCCATAGCGCGACGACGGACGGGTTGGTCTTGATCAGGTTGTTCAGCGAGGCGAATACGAACTCGCCGGACGTCAGGGCCGGGAGGGGGTTGACCGGCGGACAACCCGGTTCCGGCCGGTAGGCCACGCCCGTGTCCGGCATGCGCAGCAGCGTCTCGCTGTGATAGCGCTCGGTCAGCCCGGGCGGGTCCATTTCTGCGTTGGTGATCCGGTAATCCATCGCAGTCAGCCCGGTGGAGCCCGCGTAGCCGATCCATGTCGCCTGCAGCGGCGCGGGTTTCCGGGCAAACATCGGCAGCCGGTTATGGCCGGTGTGTCCGGACAGATCGACCAGGATGTCGATGCCGTCGGCACGAATGCGATCGGCGAGCGCCTCGTCGCTCATCCTCGAGCAGGCCAGCCAGTGGTCCGCATAGGCGGCAATCCGCTCGGTATGGCCATCGTGCTTGGTATGGTTGTAGTAGCAATAAATCTCCACCTGCGATTTGTCGTGACTGGCCAGAATCGGCTCGATGAAGAAGGCCACCGCATGGTTGTTGAAGTCTCCGGACACATACCCGATCCGGAGCCGTCGTTCGGGATCGCGGCTATTCGGGTGCGGCATCCGGTTCGCCTTGAAGGGGGCCTCATACTGTTCCGCATAGCGCTGGTGCTCGCTGAACGCCTCCGCCGGCGTGACCGTGCTCATGTACTGCATGGTGTACAGCAGGTTGCTGTATGTGGTGGGCGAATCGGACTGGATCGAGAGGGCCTGCCGGAAGCAGGCGATCGCCTCCTCCAGCTTCCCTTGATCCCGCAGCGAGTTTCCCAGATTGCTGCAGGCCCCGGCATCCTCCGGCTTGAGCAGGACGGCCTGCCGCCCGAATTCGACCGCTTCATCGAGCTGGCCGAGCGCCCTGAGCGCATTCCCCAGACCGTCGCACGCCTCGGCATAGTCCGGCCTGAGCCTGAGGGCCTCCCTGCAGGCGGCGATCGCTTCGGTCAGCAGGCCCTGTTCATAGAGCGTGTTCCCCAGATTGCAGTGCAGCTCGGCGGCGTACGGCCTGATCGCAACCGCCTGCTGATAGCAGGCAATCGCCTCGTCCTGCCTGCCCAGCGTGTTGAGCGCATTGGCCAGGTTGTTGTAGGCCTCGACGTAACGCGGCTTGAGCCGGATGGCTTCCCGGTAGCGGGCCACCGCTTCTTCCAGCTTGTCCTGCTCCTTGAGCAGATCGCCCAGGTTGCTGTGGGCCTCGGCCAGGTCCGGCTTGAGCGCAATGGCCTCCCGGTAGCAGGCGATCGCCTCGTCCTGTTCGCCCTGCTTCATGAGCGCAATCGCCAGGTTGTTGTAGGCCTCGGCATGGTCCGGCTTGAGCCGGATGGTTTCCCGGTACTGGGTGACCGCCTCCGTCAGCCTGCCTTCCCGCAGGAGCGCGTCCGC
The DNA here is from genome assembly GCA_003510325.1 of Thiobacillus sp. Lineage (GTDB taxonomy): Bacteria > Pseudomonadota > Gammaproteobacteria > Burkholderiales > Thiobacillaceae > Thiobacillus. Next base: position 4,998 of record DONB01000153.1, read on the forward strand.
CAGGTTGTAGCGCACTTCGGCCAGATTCGGGTTGATTCTGAGGGCCTTGCGGTAGCTGGCGATCGCCTCCGTCAGCTTGCCTTGCGTCTGCAGCACGTCGCCCAGGTTGTTGTGAAGCTCGGCATTGTCCGGCGTGATCAGGACGGCTTTTTTGTAGCTGGCAACCGCGTCGTCCAGCCGGCCCTGATCCTTGAGCGCATTGCCCAGGTTGTAGTGCGCATTGGGATGTCCGGGCTGCAGCGAAATGGCGGTCTGGTAGCTGGCGGCCGCTTCCGCCACCAGGCCCTGGGCCATCAGCACGACCCCCAGGTTGTTGTGGGCATCGGCGAGGTGGGGCGCAACTTCGATGACACTGCCAAAAAAGATGGCGGCCACATCGTGCATGCCGATCTGATACGCGATCATCCCCATCAGATACAAGGCATCCGGATGCTGGGGCGAGACCGCCAGTATCTCTTTGCAGACCGCTTCAGCCTCGGCCAGACGCCCGGCCTGATGGTGCGCGTGGGCAGTCTTCAGGGCCTGGGCAATCTTCATGGCGTCTGAAGAAGGGCTTGCGGGCCGCTCCGCCGTGAGCAGGCAACACTGCTTGTATTTTTTTCCGCTTCCGCATGGACACGGGTCATTACGAGCGATTTTTTGGGTGGTCATGTCACATCGAGGAACGGGGCAGAGGCCGCAACGCCCATTGTATCCATCCTTGGATCGCCCCTCCAACGATCGGCGGCGCCTCGGCAGACATGCGTGCGCGTTACGCGAAAAATGCGCTTGCCGGGGCGACCCGGCACGACGCGCGATCAGGCTTCACGTGCCTGCCCGAGCTGCTCGCGCAGACTGTCCAGGGCGCCCTGCTCGCCGCGGACGCGGAAGAACGCCCCGTCCTCGTCGGCACGCTCCTCCAGCACCTCGCAGCGCGCGAAGACGTCGCCGCGCAACTGCTGGGCCGACCACGGAAGAAACAGTTCGGCCTCGACCAGATCCTTCTGGAAAAACGCGACGATCGCCTGGTGCAGCTTCGCGACGTCGGCAGGGCGGCGCGCGCTCATCACGATGCAGCCGGGGTAGGTGGCGCGCAGCGCGGCTTCGCGCTCGGCCTGCGCCGCGGCGTCGCCGACGTGGTCGATCTTGTTGAAGATGCGGAAGCGCGGCACCTCCTGCGCACCGATCTCGTTCAGCACGTCCTCGGTGGCTTCGATCTGCCGCTCGAAGCCGGGATCGCTGGCGTCGATGACATGGAGCAGCAGCGACGCATCGAGCGCCTCTTCGAGCGTGGACTTGAACGACGCGACCAGCCCGTGCGGCAGGTTCTTGATGAAGCCGACGGTGTCGCTGACCAGCACGCGCGGAATGCTCTCGGGATACAGGGTACGCACCGTGGTGTCGAGCGTCGCGAACAGCTTGTTGGCGACCAGCACCTCGCTGCCGGTGAGCGCGCGCATCAGCGTGGACTTNNAGCGTGGCGAACAGCTGGTCGGCCGCATAGGCGCGCGCCTTGACCAGCGCATTGAACAGCGTGGACTTGCCGGCGTTGGTGTAGCCGACCAGCGCCACGCTGGCGAGTCCCTGGTGCCCTTGCCGCCGCGCGCGCTGCGTCTTGCGGTCGGCGTCCATCGCGGTGATTTCCTTCTGCAGTTCGGCGATGCGGTCGCGGATCTTGCGCTTGTCCAGCTCGGTGTGCGACTCGCCGGCGCCGCGTCCACCCACGCCGCTGCGCTGCCGTCCCTGCGGCCCCGCCAGCTTCGCCGCCTCGCGCAGGCGCGGCGCCATGTAGCCCAGGCGCGCGATCTCCACCTGCGCGCGCGCAGCGGGGGAGCGCGCGTTGCGGTGGAAGATTTCGAGGATGACCATGGTGCGGTCCATCACCTGGCAGCCGACCTCGTTTTCGAGGTTGCGCGCCTGCGAAGGCGAGATCTCGTGGTCGACGAAGAGGACGTCGATCGGATGGGCCGATATCTCGTCGTCCAGCCCCTCGACGAAATTGGAGAGGCGATGCAGCGGATTCTGCGGCTCGGCATCCGGCCCGGTTTCGTCGTCCGGCCTGCTGTTGACGAAGCGGCGGATCTCCTGCCGCTTGCCCACGCCCAGATACGCCGTCGAGTCGAAGCCGGCGCGCTTTTGCATGAACGTGCGGGTGACCGTGAACCCCAGCGTCTTCGCCAGCTCGCGCAGCTCGGTCAGCGACGCCTCGAACTCGACATCGTTCACGCCCGGCAGCTGCACTGCCGCCACGATGGCGTACTGGGGGGCTTCTTTGGCTTCGCTTTGCATTCGGTATGTGCTTCTAGGGGAGAGGGTGTGCGAAGCCGGATAGTACCCGGTCGGCGGCAGGATGAGGGCGCGGGTGAGCGCGCCCAAGAACCAGTAGCTGAATCAAAAAAGCCCTGCATTGCTGCGGAGCTCTTCGTATTTGGATCCCCGACCTGGGAACGAACCCGGGACCTGCGGATTACTACTGCCCGGCACCCATGCCTCGAACCATTTCGATATACAGCGATTCCACACGCGCCCGTGCCCACGGGGTACGACGAAGAAACTTGAGGCTCGACGCGATGCTCGGGTCATGGGTGAAGCAGCGGATCTCGATTTTCCGCCCCAACGCATCCCAGCCATGGAAGGCAACCAGTTCGTTCAATACCTGTTCAAGCGTGACACCGTGGAGCGGATTGTTGGGCTGAATCTCTTGCATGATTCTAAGAGCCCGTCAGGCTGCGGTACGGTTCACTGGGTCGCCGCGCGCATCCTGTCCAGCTTCTCGACGACTGCCTGATAGAGATCGCAGTCGGCATCGGGGTTGCGGTCCGGGTGGTGGGCGCTACGGATCTTTTTCAGCGCGGTCATGTCGTCGGGCAGGTCATGCACCTTGGTCACCCGGTCGCCGTTCTTTTCCATCTCGCGCTGAAGCTCGGCCTCTGCGCTTTCGCGCGTGTCGTGCAACCGCCGGCTGCCAAGACGCCAGCCATCCTGGTTCTTGCGCGGGGAGTGATATTTCTCGCCATCGAACCAGATCCATTTGCCGGTTTCAGGATTCAATTCAAAACGAACGGTGGTGATGCCGTAGGTGTAGACGGGCGGCTTGAGGTCCCGGGCGAACATCTTGAACGTGCCGACCGTGCCCACGGTAGCCAGGTAATACGCGCCCGCCTCGTGGGGGCTGAACGCGCTGCTGGGCGTGGGTATGGGCGCTGGCTCAGGCTTGCTGTCCTTACCTGAAGAATCCTCTTTGGCCTGTCTGGCGAGCCATGCGGCTCGGCGTTGTGCGTTGGTCACGGGTGCTGCTCCTTGAATTGATTGAAACCCACTGGGATCACCCCTCGCTGAAGGGATCACCCGCTGGACTCCTGGACAGCCTTGATGGCTGCTCGTATCTAGTCGGACGAGACGCTTTTGCTAGATCCGGCCTTGCGACCTGGCGCGACGGGCGGCACATAGCCGGAAATCCGGCACTGAATGCCATCGATACGCTTGTTGCCATGGAAGTGGGTGACGCTGCACTGGGAGATTTCTCCGCGTGCCGTCAAGTCGGCCAGCGACTGGCGTACCTGGACCAGCGCAATCCCGGTTGCCGACGCGATCTCCAGGTCGAGCAGCTGCCCATGCTTTTTCAAGTGGCGTAGAACCTGGTCTGTCTGCATCTCGATTCCTTTGACGTGTTGATCGGCGTGTGAGCCATGGCGGGCCCCGAGCCGATACGGAAACAGGGAAAGCAAAAAAGCCACCCCGAAGGATGGCCTGAGTGCTTGCTATGTCTGGCTCCCCGACCTGGGCTCGAACCAGGGACCTACGGATTAACAGTCCGGCGCTCTACCGACTGAGCTATCGGGGAATGGGAAGCGCGCATTCTAGTGATGACGGGCGATCCGGTCAACCCTCAACCGTCACTTTCCACCTGCAATTCGGGGACGTGGCTGAAGGCGATGCGCATGGGCGCGGCGCCGCGGCCGTTGTGGGCGCCGCCGAAATACAGGGTGTTGGGGCCGTAGCGCTGGTTGATCTGGTCGAGCACGCTGTTGAGGGTTTCGTGCGCGTCCTCGGGGTCGAACAGGTCGCGCGTGACCTGGCTGTGCTCGACCAGGTCGGTGAGGGTGACGCCGACCTTGAGGAGGGGACCGGGGTCGGGCGGACGGCGCTGCCAGAGCTGGGCCAGCACGGGGTTGAACTTGAGGGTGTCGGCGTGCGGCGAGATGCGGGCCTGGTCGCTCCAGTGGGCCGGTCCGGTGCCATGTGCGTGCGTATAGGTGAGGTGCAGGCCGAGGCCGCCGGCGCAGTAGCCGTAGTGGCGCAGCCGCATCGCGGCCTTGTGCAGCAGGCGGTAGAGCACGGCGATGGCGGACTCGGGATCGCGCAGCTCGGGCGCCAGTACGTGCGAATGGCCGACGCTGGAGCGCTGCGTGGGCAGCGAGGCGAGCACTTCGCCGCGCAGCTTGGCGTAGTAGCGCTCGCCCTCGATGCCGCCCCAGGCGCGGCGCAGGGTGTCCTTGCTGGCGGTGCAGAGCTGCTCGACGCTGTGGATGCCGAGCTGGCTGAGGCGCTGTTCCATGGCGCGGCCGATGCCGTTCAGGGCGCCGAGCTTGAGGCCGTACAGGCGCTGCGGCAGTTCGTCCTGGCGGATCACGACGAGGCCGTCCGGCTTCTGCATGTTGGACGCGGTCTTGGCGAGGAAGCGGTTGGGCGCGATGCCGACCGAGCTGTGCAGCACCTCGCCCACCTGGTCGTAGATCGCCTGCTTGATCTGTTTGCCGAGCCGGACGGCGTGGGCTTCCTCGCGCTCGCCGCCCATCAGCTCGCAGGCCATCTCGTCGATGGAGAGCACGGCGGACACCGGGGTGCACGATTCGACCGCGGCGACGATGCGATGGTGGATCTCGACATAGGTGGACGGCCGCGCCTGCACGAAGACGATGTCGCGGCACAGCTTGCGCGCCTGCCACACCGGGGTACCGGTGCGGATGCCGAAGTGCTTGGCGTCGATGCTGGCGGCGATGCAGCAGGTGGTGTCGGCCATCACCGGCAGCACGCCGACCGGACGGCCGCGCAGCTCGGGCCGCAGCTGCTGTTCGGCCGAGGCGAAGAAGGAATTGAGGTCGACGTAGAGCGAATGCAGGGCCATGGGGTGCTCCAGGGGAACACTGAATCGTCACCCCGGCGAAAGCCGGGACCCAGTTAAATCAGGCACTGGACCCCGGCTTTCGCCGGGGTGACGACTGATGTTGAAAATACTGTATATGCGTACAGTATATCCGATCCTCAGCCCGGGTTCGCCAGATTCATCCGTTCCAGCCGCTGGCACAGGGTGTCGATGATGCGGCGCGACAGCGGGGCGGAATGGCGCATCAGCTCTTCCATGATCTGCGGCGGCAGCGCCAGCACGGTGATTTCGCCGTCGGCGACGACCGAGGCGGTGCGTTTTTCCTTCAGCAGGTAGGCCATTTCGCCGAACAGCTGGCCTTCGCCGAGTTCGCCCAGGCGGCGGCGTCCGCCGTCGGTGTTCTTGTACACCGCGGCGCGGCCGGCATAGAGGAAATAGGCGGTGCGCGAGTCGTCGCCTTCCTCGATCAGCGTGTGGCCGGCGGGGTGGACCTCGCCGTATTTTTCGAGCAGACGTCCGGTATCGGCGAAGACATAGCCTTCGAGTTTGCTGGCGCCTTCGCCGCTGCCGCCGAGGAACAGCTTTTCCAGCGCGGTGATGTCGGCCTTGCCGTAGGCGTACAGCGCCTGCGCCCACAGGTACAGCAGCAGGAAGGCGAAATAGCCGCCGATCAGCACGAACACCACGCCGCCGAGCGCGCCGTACAGGCTGTGGTAGTTCTCCAGCTTGAAGAAGGCGCCGAACAGTGCGAGCAGCAGCCCCAGGCTCACGGTGGCGCCCAGCGCGAACGCGGCGGCGTCGCGCGCGCGCGGATGCTGGCGCGGCAGCCGCCAGTAGGCGGCGAACAGCAGCGCCCAGATCATGGCAAAGCCGAACAGCGAGTTGAGCGCCTGCAGCACCTGGGCGTTGCCGGTGCCGATGAAGTCGTTCTGCGCCAGAAACGTCAGCGTCACCTGTGCCAGCGCGGCCAGCCCCATCAGCAGGAACAGCACCGGCAGGATGATCAGCGGCAGCACCCACGACACCACCAGGTTGCGCCGGGTCTGCTCGGGGAAGATGACCGTGAACGCGCCATGCACCGCGTGCACCAGCCCGCGCGACGACAGCAGCAGGGTGACGAGGCCGACGCCGCTGGCGGCGAGCTGGGTCTGCTGCGGAATGAAGCCGAGCGCGGTCAGGCTTCCCAGCTGCAGCTGCTCGTAGAGCGCGGCCATCAGGATGGTCGCCGGCACCGAATTCTCGGCGATGCGGCCCAGCCACTGCAGCGCGTAGCTCAGCAGCAGCAGCAGCGGTGTGGCCGACAGCAGGAAGTAGAACGAGGTCGCCGCGGCGTGGTTCTGCAGGCCGTTCTGCTTGAACAGGCGCGTGGTGGTGTAGCCGAGCTGCAGCAGCCAGGACAGCGTGCCCTTGGGGGCATACATGCCGCGCAGGGAGGGAAAGGCGGGAGGGTGGAACATGGCGCTAGCCTACCTGCACTGGATGCAGGAGGCCAGCGGTCAGGCCATCGCCAGCGCGATGCGCTTGATCGCCTTTTCCAGGTTGGCCTGCGAGGTGGCGAACGACAGGCGGATGTAGCCTTCGGCGCCGAAGGCCGAGCCGGGGACGACGGCGACGTCGGCGGATTCCAGCAGGTATTCGGAGAAGGCGATGTCGGTGCCTTCCTCGATGACGTCGCGCGCCAGCAGGTTCTGGATCGCCGGGCGCACGTCGGGGAAGGCGTAGAAGGCGCCGCCGCTGTCGACGCACTTGAAGCCGGGAATGGCATTCAGCGCGTCGACGACGTAGCGATGGCGCGCCTTGAAGGCGTCGAGCATCGGGGTGATGCAGGCCTGGTCGCCGTTCAGCGCGGCCTCGGCGGCCACCTGCGAGATCGAGGTGGGGTTGGAAGTCGACTGCGACTGCACGTTAGTCATCGCGCGCAGGATGGCTTCCGGGCCGGCGGCGTAGCCGATGCGCCAGCCGGTCATCGAATAGGCCTTCGACACGCCGTTCAGCACCAGGGTGCGGTCGTAGAGATCAGGGCAGACGTTGAGGATGTTGACGAAGGGTTCGTCGTTCAGCCGGATGTGCTCGTACATGTCGTCGGAGGCGATCAGCACTTGCGGGTGCTTCCTCAACACTTCGCCCAGCGCGGCCAGCTCGTCGCCGGTGTAGACGACGCCGGTGGGGTTGGACGGAATGTTGATGACCACCAGCCGGGTTCTCGGGGTGATCGCCGCTTCCAGCTGCGCCGGAGTGATCTTGAAGCCCTGCTCGATGCCGGCCTCGACGATCACCGGCTTGCCGTCGGCGAGGATGACGATGTCGGGATACGAGACCCAGTACGGCGCCGGGATGATGACCTCGTCGCCGGGGTTGATCACCGCCTGCACCAGGTTGAAGAAGCTCTGCTTGCCGCCGCACGACACCAGGATCTGCTTGGGGGTGTAGTCGAAGCCGTTGTCGCGCTTGAACTTGGCGATGATCGCTGCCTTCAGGCCGGGGGTGCCGTCGACCGCCGTGTATTTGGTGAAGCCCGCGTTGATCGCCCCGATCGCCGCGTCCTTGATGTGCTGCGGCGTGTCGAAATCGGGCTCGCCGGCGCCGAGGCCGACGATGTCGCGGCCAGATGCCTTGAGCGCAGCGGCGCGGGCGGTGACGGCCAGGGTGGGCGAGGGTTTGATGGCCTGTACGCGGCGGGAGAGTTCCACAGTGGTTCCTTCAGAGCATCCGCAGGGGGCGGAAGTGCTACTATCAATGGGTTTGAGCCGCGCGATTTTACCTGTGTTCGTCACCTTCCCCAATAGCCCCTTCCGTCTGTTCCAGCCGTTTCCGCCGGCCGGCGACCAGCCGACTGCGATCGACCTGCTGGTCGAGGGGATCGAGGACGGCCTCGCCTACCAGACCCTGCTGGGGGTGACCGGTTCGGGCAAGACGTTCACTATGGCCAACGTGATTGCGCGGACGGGGCGGCCGGCACTGATCATGGCGCCGAACAAGACGCTGGCGGCGCAGCTGTATTCCGAAATGCGCGAGTTCTTCCCGGAAAACGCGGTCGAGTATTTCGTCTCCTACTACGACTACTACCAGCCCGAGGCCTACGTCCCGGCGCGCGACTTGTTCATCGAGAAGGACTCCAGCATCAACGAGCACATCGAGCAGATGCGGCTCTCGGCGACCAAATCCTTGCTGGAGCGGCGCGACACCGTGATCGTCTGCACCGTGTCGGCGATCTACGGTATCGGCGATCCGTCCGACTACCACAGCATGATCCTGCTCTTGCGCGAGAACGAGAAGATGACCCAGCGCGACGTCATCACGCGGCTGACGCAGATGCAGTACGACCGCAACGACATCGAATTCAAGCGCGGCGTGTTCCGCGTGCGCGGCGACGTCATCGACATCTTCCCGGCGGAACACGCCGAAACCGCGATCCGCGTCGAGCTGTTCGACGACGTCGTCGAGACGCTGCACCTGTTCGACCCGCTGACCGGGCAGATCCTCTCCAAGGTGGCGCGCTTCACCGTGTTCCCGTCGAGCCATTACGTGACGCCGCGCGAGACGACCTTGCGCGCCATCGAGCAGATCAAGGTCGAGCTGCGCGAACGCCTGGAGTGGTATTACGCCAACGGCAAGCTGGTCGAGGCGCAGCGGCTGGAGCAGCGCACCCGCTTCGACCTCGAGATGATGGTCGAGCTGGGTTTCTGCAAGGGCATCGAAAACTACTCGCGGCATTTGTCGGGGCGCAAACCCGGCGAGCCGCCGCCGACGCTGATCGACTACCTGGCGAAGGACGCGCTGATGTTCATCGACGAGTCGCACGTCACCGTGACCCAGGTCGGCGGCATGTACAAGGGCGACCGCTCGCGCAAGGAAAACCTCGTCGACTACGGCTTCCGCCTGCCGTCGGCGCTCGACAACCGGCCGTTGAAGTTCGAGGAATTCGAGGCGCTGATGCCGCAGACCGTGTTCGTCTCGGCGACGCCGGCCAAGTACGAGGCCGAGCATGCCGGCCAGGTGGTCGAGCAGGTGGTGCGTCCGACCGGCCTGGTCGACCCGCTGGTCGAGGTACGGCCGGTCGGCACGCAGGTCGACGACCTGATGAGCGAGGCGGGCAAGCGCATCGCCGTCGGCGAGCGGGTGCTGGTCACCACGCTGACCAAGCGCATGGCCGAGGATCTGACCGACTACCTCGCCGAACACGGCATCAAGGTGCGCTACCTGCATTCGGACATCGACACCGTCGAGCGCGTCGAGATCATCCGCGACCTGCGGCTGGGCGAGTTCGACGTGCTGGTCGGCATCAACCTGCTGCGCGAGGGGCTGGANNGCAGGCCGCGCCGCGCGTCACCTGCACGGCACCGCGATCCTCTACGCCGACCGCATCACCGATTCGATGAAGCGGGCGATGGACGAGACCGAGCGCCGCCGCAACAAGCAGATCGCCTTCAACACCGAGCACGGCATCGTCCCGCGCGGCGTGATCAAGCGCATCAAGGACATCATCGACGGCGTCTACGACGCCGACGCCACCCGCCAGGAGCTCAAGGCGGCGCAGACCGCCGCGGAATACAAGGTCATGGACGAAAAATCCCTGACGAAGAAGGTCAAGAAGATCGAGAAGGACATGCAGGAAGCGGCGAAGAACCTGGAGTTCGAGAAGGCCGCCGTGCTGCGCGATCAGCTGAAGGAGCTGAAGGCGCTGCTGTTCGGGGTGGAGGAGCGGGAGTAGCCCCGCTTGACCGAAGGGCTGGGCATCTCGTTCATCGAGATGGCGCGCACACCGAGTGTTCAGAACGGACCGTCGTGGAACGGCTTGTAAACGCAGTCCCATCCTTGCCCGGTACGCGAGGTTGGCCCTCCCCGCAAAACTTCTGCACAATGCCGCTTTTGCATCACAGGAGTCCCCTATGGCTTCGGGACAAATCCACATCGCCATCCTGAACCCCGGCGTCGAGATCACGCCGCTGCGTCTGCGCGGCTGGCTGCAGAAGGAGGCGGCGGCGATCAACAACCGCGCCAACCCGGGGGACGGGGCGATTCTGCGGCTTTTCCTCACCAAAAAGCTGCGCTACGCCTTCACCGGCGACAAGCTCGACGCGATGCTGCGGACGCTGACCGAGCGATATCCGGCGATTCTGCGCATCGAGACGCAGCTGGTCGAAGCGCCGCTGAGCACCGAGGCGATGGAGGAGCAGACCCGCATCGCCAACGCCGATCTGCAGAAGTTCATGCAGCGTGCGGAGGAGTACGCCAAGCGCAAGCAGGCCGAGGCGCTGGAGAACGCGCCTGCTGCGCCGATCCAGTGGCATACGCTGAAGAGCGCACTGGATTGATGCGCACGGAACCGGCTTTCCGACGACCACTCTATGGTGCATCCCGCGCCGCTTCGTGCTTGCCGATGCAGCCTGCATGCAGCTGCTGCGCGCCAGGGCGCGGCGCTGAGGTAGCATCGCGCCAGCCGTCCAGTTTCGTGGCGCGGTTTCCATCATTCTGTTGATCAAGGATTTACATGGCTGTCAGGGTTTTATTCGTGTGCATGGGCAATATCTGCCGTTCGCCGATGGCGGAAGGCATGTTCCGCAAGGCGGTGCTTGCGGCGGGGCTGGAAAGCCATGTCGAGATCGATTCGGCCGGCACGCACGCCTATCACGTGGGTTCGCCGCCCGACCAGCGCGCGCAGCAGGCGATCCGCCAGCGCGGGGTGGACATCAGCGGGCTGCGCGGACGCAAGGTCGCGGACGTCGATTTCGAGCGCTTCGACTACATTCTGGTGATGGACGGCGACAACTACGACCGGCTGATCGATCGTGCGCCGTCGCACCATCATGGCAAGATCCGCCGGCTGCTGTCCTTCAGCCGCAAGTATCCCAACCTCGACGTGATGGATCCTTACTACGGCGGGCCGCAGGGCTTCGAGGAAAACCTCGACATGATCGAGGATGCGGTGCAGGGCCTGATCCGGGACATCACCGGCGGCAGCCAGGTGAAAATGCGTTCGGACGGCTGAGCGCATCCTGCCAATCGCACAAACGACAAGGGCCGCATCGAGCGGCCCTTGTCGTTTTGTGGCGCAGGCTTTATTTCACCTGGGTTTCCACCTGAACCAGCGGCTCCTGCACCTCGCTGACCTGCGGACCCTTGCGGCGGCGGGTGGGGTGGGGGACAGACGGTGCGGCGGTCTCGGTGACATTCGCCGTGACCGGCGCGGTGGTTTCCACCTGCATCAGGCTGGCCGGGCCGGTGTCGGCAGGCTTGGCCGCAGGACGGCGGCGGCGGCGCGGACGGCTCGATTCGCTGCTTTCAGCCGCGCTGGCTGCCGCGGCCTGGGTTTCCACCTGCTGCAGGCTGGCGGTGCTGGTCGCCAGGTCCGCCAGGATGGCGGCGGGCGATGCGGTCACCGCGCCGGGCAGCGGTGCAGCCGACGTTTCGAGCAACAGGTTCTGCTGCGCCGGAACGACCGGTGCGGGTGCGGCCTTGGGCGCGCCTGCGATTTCGATGATCGCGTGGAAGCGCGACGGCGCAGGGGCCGAGGCGTTTTCGATGACGGCATGCGGCGCGCCGCCCGTGCCTGCTGCGGTTTCCTGGCGCGCTTCACGCGGGCGACGATTGCCGCGGCCGCGACGGCTGCGACCTTCGCGCTTTTCCTCGCCGGCGGCTTCGCGCGGCGCTTCGGCGGCTTCGGTCACGCGCGGCGCGGCTTCGGCCTCGGGACGCGGCTTCGGCTGACGCGGCGGGCGCGGCAGCTTGGCCTGCTCGCTGCCGCGCGTTTCGCCACGGCCCTCGCGCGGTTCCTGCTGGCGCGGTTCGCCATTGCGCGGCTCGCCACGTCCTTCACGTCCTTCGCCACGGCCGCGACGCTGGCCGGGCTTGCGTTCGCGCTCGCGGCGCTCGCTCGGCCGTTCGCTGCGGGTGATGGCGGCAACCGGCTCGGCGACAGGGGCCGGGGCCGGCGCTTCGTCGCTGCGCTTTTTCAGCCAGCCGAAAATGCGATCGAACAGGCCGCCCTGCGCCTGCGGTGCGGCAGGCACGACCGGCACGGCAGGCCGTGCAGGAACCGGCTGCGGCGGCGCAATCGATTTGACTGCGGCCACCTGGCGCGCAGGCGCCGCTTCCTGCGCGGTCTGATAGATGGGCTCGGTTTCCGGCAGGGTCGCCATCTTGTAGCTGGGCTCGGCGGCTCCGCTCAGATTGAGTTCGTCATGGCGCAGCCGGGCAATGGTGTAGTGCGGGGTTTCCATGTGGATGTTGGGGATCAACACCACGTTCACCTTGAGCCGCGATTCGAGCGTATGAATGTCGACGCGCTTTTCGTTCAGCAGGAAGGTTGCGACGTCGACCGGCAGCTGCACGTGCAGCGCGCCGGTGTTTTCCTTCATCGCCTCTTCCTGCAGGATGCGCAGGATGTGCAGCGCCGACGATTCGGTGCCGCGGATGTGGCCGGTGCCGTGGCAGCGCGGGCAGGGGTTGTAGCTGGTCTCGCCCAGGGACGGCTGCAGCCGCTGGCGCGACATTTCCAGGAGGCCGAAGCGCGAGATCTTGCCGGTCTGCACGCGGGCGCGGTCGTGGTGCAGCGCATCGCGCAGGCGGTTCTCGACCTCGCGCTGGTGCTTGGGGTTTTCCATGTCGATGAAATCGATCACGATCAGGCCGCCGAGGTCGCGCAGACGCATCTGGCGGGCGATTTCGTCGGCCGCTTCGAGGTTGGTGTTGTAGGCGGTCTGCTCGACGTCGCTGCCCTTGGTGGCGCGCGCCGAGTTGACGTCGACCGACACCAGCGCTTCAGTGTGGTCGATCACGATCGCGCCGCCGGACGGCAGGTTGACCTGGCGCGAATACGCCGACTCGATCTGGTGCTCGATCTGGAAGCGCGAGAACAGCGGCACGTCGTCGTGGTAGAGCTTGACCTTGTTGACGTTGGCCGGCATCACGTTTTCCATGAACGCGCGTGCCTGCTCGTAGACGTCCTCGGTGTCGATCAGGATTTCGCCGATGTCGGCCGAGAAGTGATCGCGAATCGCCCGGGTGATCAGGTTGGATTCGAGGTAGATGAGTTCGGGCGCCTTGATGCCCTTCGCCGCGCCGTCGATCGCTTCCCAGATGCGCAGCAGGTAGCTGAGGTCCCACTGGAATTCCTCGGCGGTGCGGCCGATGCCGGCGGTGCGGGCGATCAGGCTCATGCCTTCGGGAATGTCGAGCTGGGCCAGGGTGTCGCGCAGTTCGTTGCGGTCCTCGCCCTCGATGCGGCGCGAGACGCCGCCGCCGCGCGGGTTGGTCGGCATCAGCACGACGTAGCGGCCGGCCAGCGAGACGTAGGTGGTCAGCGCCGCGCCCTTGTTGCCGCGTTCGTCCTTTTCCACCTGGACCAGCAGTTCCTGGCCTTCGCGGATCACGTCNNTGGACCAGCAGTTCCTGGCCTTCTTTCAGGTTTTCGGGGACCTTGCCGTTGCCGGGCAGACAGGCACGGGAAATTTCCTTGAACGGCAGAAAGCCATGGCGTTCGCAGCCGTAATCGACGAATGCGGCTTCCAGGCTGGGCTCGACGCGGGTGACGACACCCTTGTAGATGTTGCCCTTGCGTTGTTCCTTGCTGGCGGACTCGATGTCAAGGTCGACGAGCTTCTGCCCGTCGACGATGGCAACCCGGAGTTCTTCCGCCTGGGTTGCGTTGAATAGCATGCGCTTCATATTTACTCCCGCGCGCGTGCATACGGGACAGGCCAGACTGCCGCCTTGTGTCAGCGGCTCATGCGATCACGGATTGGGTTGGGTGAAATGGCATGGAGCTTAGGGTGTCCTGTTCCTGGAGAGTGTCGCCGGCAGAGCCGGGGCGGTCTTTCCGATTCCCGCCGGGGACGGTGCCTCGGCGTGAACAACTATTTCGTATGCTTGTTGTCGCGTCATTGATAACATCGCTGCTTTGCCGACTGGCGGGGCGGGGTGGTTTCGACTGTCCGCGTCAGCTGAATGTTGGCTGGGCGGCAGGAATCCAGACGGGCCGGGCAGGCGGCGGCCGGTGAGCGTGGTAACCGGCGTGTTCGCTAAATTCACCGGCATGAATGCCGGGCAATTGGACAGGCAAAACTGGGCCTGAACCGGCGGTAGTGTATATGAAAAAGAATGACTTAGAGAAAGATTCGGTCCGGCGGCTGAAGATCGACGACAGCGCCGACGGCCAGCGTCTGGACAATTTTCTGATGGCGCGGCTCAAGGGCGTGCCGAAAAGCCGCATCTACAAGCTGGTGCGCGGCGGCGAGGTGCGCATCAACGGCGGCCGGGTCGAGGTCAGCTACCGGCTGCAGCTGGGNNCCCCCCGCCACCCATCTGCCGCAGGGCGGGATCCGCCTGCTGCCGCATATTCTCTATCGCGACGACGCCCTGATCGCCCTGAACAAGCCGTCCGGCATGGCGGTGCACGGCGGCAGCGGCATTTCGCGCGGGGTGATCGAGCAGATGCGGCTGGAACTGCCGGAATGCCGCTACATGGAGCTGGTGCACCGGCTCGACCGGGAGACCTCCGGCGTGCTGCTGATCGCGCTGAAGCGGCGTGCGCTCACCGGACTGCACGCGGCGATGCGCGACGGCAGGATCGAGAAGCGCTACCTGACGCTGGTGGCGGGGCGCTGGCCGAACCCGGTGCAGCACGTGAAGCTGCCGCTGCACAAGCGGGTGACCGACGACGGCGAGAAGCGCGTCACGGTGCGCGGCGAGGGGCAGACCGCGCACACCATCTTCCGCCGTCTGCAAAGCTTTGCCGATTTCACCCTGCTGGAAGCGGAACTGAAGACCGGCCGCACCCATCAGATTCGCGTCCACACCTCGCATCTGGGCTTCCCGATCGCGGGCGACGACAAATACGGCGATTTCGAACTCAACAAGCGGCTGGTGAAGCAGGGGCTGAAGCGGATGTTCCTGCATGCGGCCCAGTTGAGCTTCGAACACCCGATTACGGGCGAGCGCCTGCTGATCGAAGCGCCGCTGCCCGCCGAACTGGCTTCATTTCTGGATACTTTGAACAATGCGCCATGAGTATTAAACCCAGGCAGTTTGATCTGCTGATTTTCGACTGGGACGGCACCCTGATGGATTCCGCCGGAGTGATCGTCGATTCGATCCAGCGCGCCTGCGAGGACATCGGCCTGTCCGCGCCGAGCGATCGCGCGTCGCGCCAGATCATCGGCCTCGGCCTGATCCAGGCGCTGCAGGCGCTGCTGCCGGATTTGCCGGCCGACGACTATCCGCGTCTGGTCGAGCGCTACCGCCACCATTACCTCGGGCGCGACGCCCAGATTCCGCTGTTTGCCGGCGTGCCCCAGGGCATCCGCGATCTGCACGCGCGCGGCTTTCAGCTGGCGGTGGCCACGGGGAAAAGCCGCATCGGCCTGGAACGCGCGCTCGAAGCTAGCGGCCTGGGCGCCTGGTTTTCCGCCACCCGCTGCGCCGACCAGACGCATTCCAAGCCGCACCCGGCAATGGTGCTGGAACTNNAACTGATCGCCGAACTCGACGCCGATCCGGCGCGCACGCTGGTGATCGGCGACACCAGCCACGACCTGCTGATGGCGTCGAACGCGGGGGTCGCCAGCCTGGGCGTGACCTACGGCGCGCATCTGGCGGACGACCTGCATCCGCATGCGCCGCTGGCCCTGATCGACAGTTTCGACGAGGTCTATGCATGGCTCGCCGCGAACGCCTGATCTGCGCCGCCGCCGACCTGGCCGAACTGGGCCGTGGCGTGCGCTTCGAACTGGACTGCAACGGCCAGCCGCAGCAGGCTTTCGTGGTGCGCTTCGAAGGCCGGCCGCGCGCCTTCCTCAACCGGTGCGGCCATGTGCCGGTGGAACTCGACTGGCAGGAAGGCGAGTTCTTCGATCACTCGCGGCTATACTTGATCTGCTCCACCCACGGTGCGCTCTACCATCCGGCGAGCGGCCAGTGCGTGGGCGGACGCTGCGCCGGGCGCGGCCTGAAACCTGTCCCGGTCGTCGAACGCGACGGCCATGTGTACCTGCTGGAAACAGACTGATGGAAGAGCAATGAGCGAACAACAAGAACCGANNTGGGAACGTACCGTCCTGGAAAAACTGGCCCTGTCCGCGATTCAGGAACAGCGCCGCAGCCGCCACTGGAGCATCCTGTTCAAGACGCTCGGCTTCCTGTATCTCTTCATCGTGCTGTTCCTCGCCGCCGGCTGGTTCGGCGGTGACGGCGTCGCGATTCCCAAGGAGCACTCCGCGCTGATCGACCTGCAGGGCGTGATCGCCTCCGACCAGGCCAGCGCCGACTCCATCATCGCCAGCCTGCAGGGCGCGTTCGACGACAAGAAAACCAAGGGCGTGATCCTGCGCATCAACAGCCCCGGCGGCAGTCCGGTACAGGCCGGGCAGATCTACGACGAGATCAAGCGCCTGCGCGCCAAGTATCCGAAAACGCCGCTGTATGCCGTGGTCGACGACATCTGCGCTTCGGGCGNNCTATTACGTCGCCGCCGGTGCCGACAAGATCTTCGTCGACAAGGCGAGCATCGTCGGCTCGATCGGCGTGCTGATGGACGGTTTCGGCTTCACCGAGACCATGCAGAAGCTCGGCGTCGAGCGCCGCCTGCTCACCGCCGGCGAAAACAAGGGCTTCCTCGACCCGTTTTCGCCGGTCGATGCCGAGCAGCAGGCCTTCGCCAAACAGATGCTCGAGGAAATCCACGGCCAGTTCATCGATGTGGTGCGCGAAGGCCGCGGCAAGCGTCTGAAGGAAACCCCCGAGATGTTCAGCGGCCTGGTGTGGAGCGGGGAGAAGAGCATCCAGCTCGGGCTGGCCGATGATCTGGGCAGCGTCGAATCGGTCGCGCGCGACGTCATCAAGGCCGAGGACATCGTCGACTACACCCAGCAGGAAAGCTTTGCCGAACGCCTTGCCGGGCGGCTGGGCGCGTCGATGGCGAAGGCGCTGACACCGTTTGAAAAGGCAGGGGTCACCCTGCGATGAGCGATTACCGCCCGATCGCCTGCTCGGATCATGAACGCCTGGAATTCGCCGCCCTCAAGCGGCAATGGCTGGACGTGACCGTGAAGGCGGGCGACCGGGCCGGTCAGCTGCGGGTGTTGCCGCTGGACGTCTACACCCGCGACGGCGCCGAATGGCTGCGGGCTGAAACCGAATCCGGCGAACAGCTGACCCTGCGGCTCGACAGCCTGCGGTTCTGAGAGAGGCCCTAAACCCCGATCCCGAACACCACCAGCCGGTCCTTGACCGCATCGGTCTGCCCGCGCCAGGCTTTTGCGCTGCGGGTCCGGATCAGCTGGCCGGGCAGACTCAGGTCGGCGCCGACGCTGATCAGCGTATCGGGCGCCAGCGTGGCCGCGAGGGCTTCCAGCAGGGCGGCGCTGCGGTAGGGCGTTTCGATGAAGAGCTGGGTGGCGCGATCGCGCCGCGCCGTTTTTTCCAGTTCGCGGATGGCCTGGCTGCGCTCGGGTTCCTTCGCCGGCAGATAACCGTGGAAGGCGAAGCGCTGGCCGCCCAGGCCCGATGCCATCAGCGCCAACAGAATCGACGACGGCCCGATCAGCGGCACCACCGGAATGTTTTCGCGATGCGCGGCCATGACCAGTGCGGCGCCGGGATCGGCCACCGCAGGGCACCCCGCTTCGGACAGCAGGCCCAGATCGTGACCGGCCTTCAGCGGCGCCAGCAGCGCCGGGATGGCAGCGGCGGGGGTATGTTCGTTGAGTTCCGAGAGTTGCAACGCCTGGATCGGCTGCGGATGGCCCATGGCCTTCAGGTGCGCGCGTGCGGTCTTGGCGCGTTCGACCACGAAATGCTCGAGCTGGCGGGCGACGGCAAGCGTGTCCGGCGGCAGGCAGGCCTCGGGGCTGACCGGCCCCAGCGGCACCGGAATCAGGTAGAGGGTTCCTGTCACGAGCAGGCCTGGCGCCATGTCAGCACATCGACGCCTTCGTTCATCAGCATGTCGGTNNGCGCTCCATCAGCGCGATGCCGAGCGATTCGCTCTTGGCCGATCCGGCGCAGTCGTAGGGCGTTTCCTTCTTCAGATAGGCGGTGATCTGCGCGTCGGTAAGCGGCCGGATGTGGACCACGGTCGGCACGTCGCGCGTCTGCGCGTGGCCGGTGCGGCTGTTCAGCAGCGTCAGCGCGGTGTGGAACACCATGGCGCGGCCCTGCATTTTCTGCAGTTGCGCGAAGGCATTGTCGAAATTGCCGGGCTTGCCGAGTTGCTCTGAATCCAGCATCAGCACCTGGTCGGAACCGATGATCAGCGCATCGGGATGGGTCGCCGCCGCAGCCTGTGCTTTCAATACCGACAGGCGCCGCGCGGTGGCCGAGGGCGTCTCGTCGGGCAGCGGCGTTTCGTCGACGTCGGGGGAGAGCACCTCGAACGGGATATGCAGGCGCGACAGCAGTTCGCGCCGGTAGCGCGAGGTGGAGGCCAGAACGAGCTTCATTCGGGCTGGATTTCGACCAGCGCCATGTCGGGCGTCACCGCGTCGCCTTTCTTGGCGAAGATGCTGATGACGATGCCGGCGATCGGTGCCTGCACCTCGTTTTCCATTTTCATTGCCTCGATCACCAGCACGCCGTCGCCGGCCTTGACCGTCTGGCCGATGCTGACCAGCACGTCGACGATGGTGCCGGGCATGGCGGCGGTGACGTGTCCGGGGTGGCTGGCACGCGGTTTCTGGCCGGCAGCCGGCGCGGCGGCGGTTTTGCGCGGTGCGCTATCGCCGCCGGCGGATACCGCGACTTCGTTCAGCGATTCGACCAGCACTTCTTCCGAAACGCCGTCGATCGACACGAAATAGGGGCGCTGGGCGGCGTCAGAGCGGCCGCTGCCCGACAGCTTGATGTGGTAGGTCTCGCCGTGCAGCGTGATCTTGAATTCGTCGGCGGCGTAGCGCGGGCCGTTGTTCTGCTCCGCGGCACCCGGCGGCAGCAGCTGTTCGGGCTTGAGGCTGCCGGCGGCGCGTTCCTGCAGCCAGGTCTTGCCGATTTCGGGGAACATGGCATAGGTCAGCACGTCCTCGTCGGACTTCGCCAGGCCTTCGATTTCGCCGCGCAGCTTGTCCAGTTCGTCGGCGATCAGATCCGCCGGGCGGCAGGTGGTGACGTCGAGGTCGCCGATGGCGATCTTGCGGACTTCCTCGTTGATGTGCCCCGGCGCCTGGCCATAGCGGCCCTGCAGATAGAGCTTCACCTCGTTGGTGACCGACTTGTAGCGCGTACCGGTGAGCACGTTCAGTGCGGCCTGGGTGCCGACGATCTGCGAGGTGGGCGTCACCAGCGGCGGGAAGCCGAGGTCTTCGCGCACCCGCGGGATTTCCTCGAGCACGGCGTCCATCCTGTCGAGCGCACCCTGTTCCTTCAGCTGGTTGGCGAGATTGGAAATCATCCCGCCGGGCACCTGGTTGATCAGCACGCGGGTGTCGGTGCCGGTGAAGGCCGATTCGAACTGCCAGTATTTCTTGCGCACGTCCTTGAAGTAGGCCGAGATTTCCTCGATCAGCGGCAGCGACAGCCCGGTGTCGTATTCGGTGCCGGCGAGCGCCGCGACCAGGCTCTGCGTGGTGGGATGGCTGGCGCCTTCGGCAAATGCGCCGACGCAGGTGTCGATGATGGTGGCGCCGGCCTCCACCGCTTTCAGGTGCGTCATGTGCGCGAGCCCGGAGGTGGCGTGGCTGTGGGTATGGATCGGCAGATGGGTGGCTTCGCGGATCGCCTGCACCAGCTCATATGCGGTGTAGGGCGTGAGCAGGCCCGCCATGTCCTTGATCGCGATGGTGTCGCAGCCCATTTCCGCCAGGCCTTTGGCGAGCTCGACGAAATGCGGGATGTTGTGCACCGGGCTGGTGGTGTAGCAGACCGTGCCCTCGGCGTGCTTGCCCGCGGCCTTGACCGCCTCGATCGATACGCGCAGGTTGCG
This sequence comes from Thiobacillus sp., assembly GCA_003510325.1. Taxonomy (GTDB): domain Bacteria; phylum Pseudomonadota; class Gammaproteobacteria; order Burkholderiales; family Thiobacillaceae; genus Thiobacillus. Next base: position 24,995 of record DONB01000153.1, read on the forward strand.
CAGGTCGTTCATGGCGTCGAACACGCGGAACACGTCGACGCCGTTGTCGGCCGATTTCTGCACGAAGGCGCGCACCACGTCGTCGGAATAATTGCGGTAACCCAGCAGGTTCTGCCCGCGCAGCAGCATCTGGATGCGCGTGTTGGGCAGGGCCTTTCTGAGCTTGCGCAGGCGTTCCCACGGGTCTTCGCGCAAAAAACGCACGCAGGCGTCGAAGGTGGCGCCGCCCCAGGCTTCCAGCGACCAGAAGCCGACCGAATCGAGCTTGCCGCAGATCGGCAGCATGTCGGCGGTCTGCATGCGGGTGGCGATGAGCGACTGGTGGCCGTCGCGCAGGACGAGATCGGTGATGTGTACTTTGGCCATGATTTACAACCCCTGATGTGCGGCGATGGCGGCGGCGATGGCGGCGGCGATCACTTCCGGCGGTTTTTTTTCAGTGTACTGCGTGAGTTCAGGATGTTCGTCGACGAAGCTGGTGTTGAAGCGTCCGCTGCGGAACTCGGGGTTCTTCAGGATTTCCTGGTAATAGGGAATCGTCGTCTTCACGCCGTACACCAGCATGTCGGACAGCGCGCGGCGGCCGCGCTCGACGGTCGCCTCCCAGTTCAAGTTCCATACCGTGAGCTTGGCGCACATGGAGTCGAAGTAGGGCGGAATCACGTAATCGGTGTAGATCGCCGCGTCCACCCGCACCCCGGGGCCGCCCGGCGAATAGTAGCGCGTGATGCGGCCGAGGCTGGGCAGGAACTCGTTTTTCGGGTCTTCGGCGTTGATGCGGAATTCAATGGCGAAGCCGCGGTGGCTGATTTCTTCCTGCTTGTACTGCAGCGGCAGGCCGGAGGCGATTCGGATCTGCTCCTGCACGATGTCGACACCGGTGATGGTCTCGGTGATGGGATGCTCGACCTGCAGCCGGGTGTTCATTTCCATGAAATAGAACTGGTTGTCCTGGTCGAGCAAAAATTCCACCGTGCCGGCGTTGACATAGCCCACCGACTTGGCAGCGCGCACCGCCAGCTTGCCGATGTATTGCCGTTGGGCCTCGGTCAGTTGCGGGCTCGGCGCGATTTCGATCAGCTTCTGGTTGCGTCGCTGGATCGAGCAGTCGCGCTCGAACAGGTGAATCACGTTGCCCTGGGTGTCGCCCAGGATCTGCACCTCTATATGCTTGGGGCGCACCACGCATTTTTCGACGAAGACCTCGGGCTTGCCGAAGGCCTTGCTGGCTTCCGACACCACGCGGTCGTAGTTCTTCAGCAGGTCGTCCTCGCTGTCGCAGCGGCGAATGCCGCGTCCGCCGCCGCCGTTGGTGGCTTTCAGCATCACCGGATAGCCGATCGTGTTGG
>DONB01000285.1 GCA_003510325.1 Thiobacillus sp.
GACGACCTGGTGACGCAGGGCGTGACCGAGCCCTACCGCATGTTCACCAGCCGCGCCGAATACCGCCTGCAGCTGCGCGAAGACAACGCCGACATGCGGCTGACCGAAGCAGGCCGCGGCCTCGGCGTGGTCGACGACGCGCGCTGGGACGCCTTCAATCGTAAGCGCGACGCGGTGGGCCGCGAGACTGAGCGGCTCAAGGCGACCTGGGTCAACCCGGCCATCCTGCCGGCCGACGAAGCGACCCGTCTGATCGGCCAGCCGATTGACCACGAATACAGCCTGTTCGAACTGCTGCGCCGGCCGAATCTGGACTACGCACAGGTGCTCGCGTTGCCGGGCGGCGGGGCAGGGGAGGCCGATTCGCGCGTCGCCGAACAGGTCGAAATCGCCGCCAAATACCAGGGCTACATCGACCGCCAGAACGAGGAAGTCGATCGGCAACGCGAGCAGGAAACCCTGCGCCTGCCCGCCGATCTCGACTACAGTCAGCTCACCAGCCTGTCGATGGAAGTGCGCCAGCGCCTGCAGAAGGCGCGTCCCGAAACGCTGGGTCAGGCGGCGCGGCTGCAAGGGATCACCCCGGCGGCGATTTCGGTGCTGTTGATCTATGCCAAGCGCGGCTTCAAATCCGACGCCGCGTCTTCCCCTGACGGACTGGCGAAAAAAAGCGCATGATGGTTCAACAACAACTCACGGCGGGCGTCGCCGCGCTGGGCCTCACCTTGCCCGACGGCGCCGAAGCGAAGCTCCTGGCCTACCTCGCGCTGCTAGACAAGTGGAACCGCGTGTACAACCTCACCGCCGTACGCGAAGCCGAGCGCATGGTCAGCCATCACCTGCTGGATTCGCTGGCGGCGGTTCCTTACATTCAGGGCGGCGGAACTGATCTGATTCGTGTGCTCGACGTCGGCAGTGGCGGCGGCCTGCCGGGGATCCCGCTGGCGATCGCACGGCCGGAATTGCAGGTGACGCTGATCGACAGTATCGCCAAGAAAACCGCTTTTTTGCTGCAGGCCAAAGCGGAACTCAGCTTGGGCAATCTCAATGTAGTGACAAGCCGGGTGGAGGATTTCCGTCCTGAAGCTGGTTTCGATGTCATTACCTCGCGCGCATTTTCCGACCTCAAGGAATTCGTCACGTTGACCCGCCATCTGCTCAAACCGGGCGGGCGCTGGCTGGCGATGAAGGGGCTGTATCCGCATGAAGAGATCGCTGTGCTGCCTGGTTTCGTGAAAGTAAGCGCTGACCACGTGCTAGTCGTCCCGGGGCTGGACGCGAGCCGCCATTTGATCGTTCTGGAGCCTGTTGAATGAGCCGAATCCTGGCAATTGCCAATCAGAAGGGCGGCGTCGGCAAGACGACGACTGCGGTGAACCTCGCCGCGAGCCTGGCCGAACTCGGGCAGCGCGTGCTGCTCGCCGACCTCGACCCGCAGGGCAACGCGACCATGGGTGCCGGCATCCAGAAGCGCACTGCGCTGCCGACGGTGTACCAGATCCTGCTCAATCAGGTGACGGTGCGCGACGCCTGCATGCGCTCCGAGCCCGGCCATTTCGACGTCATTCCGGCCAATCGCGAACTCGCGGGCGCGGAGATCGACCTGGTGAATCTGGAGCAGCGCGACCTGCGGCTGAAAGCGGCGTTGGCGCAGGTGGCCGACGACTACGACTTCATCCTGCTGGATTGCCCGCCGACGCTGAACCTGTTGACCGTCAACGCCTTTGCTGCGACGGAGGCGGTGCTGATCCCGATGCAGTGTGAGTACTACGCGCTGGAGGGGCTGACCGATCTGGTCGCCACCATCAAGAAGGTGAAGCAGCGGCTCAATCCGGATATCCGCATCGAAGGTCTGCTGCGGGTAATGTTCGACCCGCGCAGCACGCTGGCGCAGCAGGTGTCCGACCAGATCAAGCAGCATTTCGGCGACAAGGTGTACGACACCGTGATCCCGCGCAACGTACGGCTGGCCGAGGCCCCCAGTCACGGATTGCCGGTGCTGGCCTACGACCGCCAGTGCAAGGGCGCGAAAGCGTATATGGATCTGGCCGAGGAAACGCTGAAGCGTGCCGGCCTTACAGCAAGGGAGAAAACAGATGGCCAAGCTTAAGGGACTCGGGCGCGGACTCGATGCGCTGCTGGGCGGCGAAGACAACGCGGCCCCGCCGCAGGGCGATCTGCGCATGATGCAGGTGACGCATCTGGCGCCCGGCAAATACCAGCCGCGTACCCAGATGGACAGCGAATCGCTGCAGGAGCTCGCCGACTCGATCCGCGCGCAGGGGCTGATGCAGCCGATCCTGGCGCGCGAGGTGGCCGGCGGCTACGAAATCATCGCCGGCGAGCGGCGCTGGCGCGCAGCGCAGCTGGCCGGATTGAGCGAAATCCCGGTGCTGGTGCGTGAAGTCGCCGACGACGCAGTGGCGGCGATGGCGCTGATCGAAAACATCCAGCGCGAGGACCTCAATGCCATCGACGAGGCACACGGCCTGCAGCGCCTGATCCAGGAATTCGGCATGACCCATGACGCGGTGGCGCAGGCGGTCGGCAAGTCGCGTACTGCGGTGTCCAATCTGCTGCGTCTGCTTAACCTGTCGCGCCCGGTGCAGGACATGCTGACTGCCGGCCTGATCGAAATGGGCCATGCGCGGGCGTTGCTGCCGCTGCATGCGGGTGCGCAGCGCGAACTGGCGCACGAAATCGAAACCCGCGGTTTATCGGTGCGCGAAGTCGAACGCCGGGTGGCGCGGCTGAAGGATCACACAACCACGACGCCGGCCAGGCAGGCTGTTTCGCGCGACATCCTGCGGCTGGAAGAAGCGCTGTCGGATGCGCTGGGCATGACGGCCCATGTGCAAACCAGCAGCAAGGGCGGCGGCAGGCTGACCCTGCAGTTTGCAAGCGCGGAAGAACTGCAAGGCCTGCTGCAGCGCCTGGGAATCCAGCTGTAAAGAAGGACACCCCACCTGGCGGGGCCTTGGGTGAGCTATACAACATCACTACATAGTGAAATTCATCATCAAGCTGCTTGATGATTGCATAGATCACACTAATTCTAGTATCATCGCCGGCTAATGTTTACCGGCATCCGCCGCATCGGCATTTCTGGGACCCAGCGGGTTGCATTGGCGCAAGCGGGGCTCGCGCCGATTGCCGCATTGACGGGCTGGATGGTTTCCGGGATCGGGGCGGGGCTGGCCGTGCTGTATGGCGTGCTGGTGGCGCTGGCGGTCAGCACGGTGCTGGTCTGGCGCGAGCGGCAGGCTATGCAGCACCCCGAGTGGGATCAGCATCGCTTGTTCAAGTTGTTCATCCGCGCCGGGGTCGAGCGGCTGGTGCTGCTGGTAGGGCTGCTGGTCTTGGGTCTCGGTGTGCTGAAGTTGTCGCCGCTGCCGATGATGCTGGGTCTGGTTCTGGCGCAGTTGGCCTGGCTGGCCGCGGCAGCGAGCCGCAGCAACAAATAGCTTCGCTAGTGCGGCAGGTTTGACGAAGGTTGGTTTTGCATGGGAACGCGGGGCGTGTCCATCCAAAACCCACTTATAAAGATTTGATCACTATGGCTACGGAATACGCTTCCTCCGGTGAATACATCAAGCACCACCTGCAGAATCTGACCTATGGTCAGCTGCCCCCTGGTTTCGAACGTCACGATGCGCATGGCAACGTCGAAGTCCTGCAGCAGGCGACCTGGACGTTTGCCCACGGCGCCGAAGAAGTCAAGGCCATGGGTTTCTGGTCGATCAACGTCGACAGCATGCTGTTCTCGATCGGCCTCGGCCTGATCTTCCTGTTCCTGTTCCGCATGGCGGCCAAGAAGGCCACCACCGGCGTGCCCTCCGGCCTGCAGAACTTCGTCGAGTGGGTGATCGAGTTCATCGACACCTCGGTGCGCGGCTCCTTCTCGCACCGGAATGCGCTGGTCGCGCCGCTCGCCCTGACCGTGTTCATGTGGGTGTTCCTGATGAACGCGATGGACCTGCTGCCGGTTGACTGGCTGCCCTTTGCTGCGACGATGGCGGGGGTTCCCTATCTGAAAGTGGTGCCGTCGACTGATCCCAACGTGACCTTCGGCATGTCGCTGTCGATTTTCGTTCTGGTGCTGTACTACAGCGTCAAGATGAAGGGCGCAGGCGGCTTTTTCTCCGAGCTGGCGTTCCAGCCTTTCCCCAAATTCCTGTTCCCGGTCAACCTGCTGCTCGAGGGCGTGGGGCTGATCGCCAAACCGATTTCGCTCTCGCTGCGTCTGTTCGGCAACATGTACGCCGGCGAGATGATCTTCATCCTGATTGCGCTGATGTTCGGCGGCGGCTGGGTTCTGGCTGTGTTCGGCGGTGCGTTGCAGTGGGCGTGGGCGGTGTTCCATATCCTCATCATCACGCTGCAGGCCTTTATCTTCATGACGCTGACCATTGTGTATCTGGACATGGCGCACGCCGAGCATCACTGATTTCCGTAGTACTGATTACCTGGTTTCTTGTTTTCAACTTTGATTTTTACTTTTAGGAGCAACAAATGGAAATGACTCAAGCCGTGCTGTTTATCGCTGGTGCCCTGATGATGGGTCTGGGCGCACTCGGTGCAGCCGTTGGCATCGGCATCCTCGGCGGCCGCTTCCTCGAAGGCGCAGCCCGTCAGCCCGAACTGATCCCCATGCTGCGTACCCAGTTCTTCATCGTGATGGGTCTGGTCGACGCCGTGCCGATGATCGCTGTCGGTCTGGCCATGTACGTTCTGTTCGCCGTTGCCGGTTAATTCGCGGGTTGACTCGGAACTTGTCTAAACCCCGTCATTAAAAAGGTGCGGATATGAATTTCAACGCAACTTTGATCGGCCAGTCCATCACGTTCATTTTCTTCGTGTGGTTCTGCATGAAGTTCGTGTGGCCGCCGATCATGAACGCGCTCGAAACGCGCAAGAAGCAGATCGCCGACGGCCTCGCCGCAGCCGATCGCGGCAAGCACGAGCTGGAACTGGCTGCCAAGAAGGCCGGCGACAACATGCGTGACGCCAAGGCACAAGCCGCCGAAGTGATCGCCCAGGCTGAAAAGCGTGCGGCCCAGATCATCGAGGAAGCGAAGCTGGCTGCCAAGGAAGAGGGCGACCGCCAGCTGGCGGCAGCCCAGGCCAATATTGCCCAGGAAACCAACCGCGCACGCGAAAGCCTGCGCGAACAGGTGGCCGGGCTGGCCGTGGCTGGTGCAGAAAAGATCCTGCGCCGCGAAGTCAACGCGCAAACCCATGCTGACCTGCTGGGCCAGCTGAAAGCCGAGCTGTAAGCCATGAGCGAACTGTCTACCCTGGCACGTCCCTACGCCGAAGCGGTGTTCCGCATGGCGCAGGGCGAAAACGACCTGGCGGGCTGGTCTTCGCGCGTCGCCACGCTGGCGGCCATCGTTTCCGACGCCCAGGTGGCGCGCCTGATTGCCGACCCTGCGGTGTCGGCGGATCGCATCGCCATCCTGATCATCGAGGTGGCAGGTGCCGACCTCGGCGAGCGCGGCGGCAACTTCGTCAAGGTGCTGGCTGAAAACGACCGGCTGTCGCTGTTGCCGGAAATCAGCGCGCAGTTCGAGACCCTGAAGGCGAATGCCGAAGGCACCCTCGAGGCGACGATCACCAGCGCACAGGAGCTGACGCAGGCCCAGATCGACGATCTGGTCGCCGGGCTGAAGGCCAAGTTCGGCCGTGCCGTCAATGTGCAGGTCGCGGTCGATCCCGAACTGATCGGCGGCGCGGTCATCGCCATCGGCGACCAGGTGATAGACGGCTCGGTGAAAGGGCGTCTGCAGCGTATGTCCTTCGCCCTGCAAGGCTAATCCACGTACCCATATTTATCGGAACCTCACGGTTCGGAGAACACACATGCAATTGAATCCAAGCGAAATCAGCGAACTGATTAAAGCCAAGATCGAAAACCTCGGTGCCTCGAGCGAACTGCGCACCCAGGGCACGATCGTGTCCGTCACCGACGGCATCGTCCGCATTCATGGGTTGTCCGACGTGATGTCGGGTGAAATGATCGAGATGCCGGGCAACACCTTCGGCGTGGCGTTGAACCTCGAGCGCGACTCCGTCGGCGCCGTGATCCTGGGCGACTACGAACACATCACCGAAGGCGACGTCGCCAAGTGCACCGGCCGCATTCTCGAAGTGCCGGTGGGCCGCGGCCTGCTTGGCCGCGTGGTGAACTCGCTGGGCCAGCCGATCGACGGCAAGGGCCCGATCGCCGCCGACACCACCATGCCGATCGAGCGCATCGCTCCAGGCGTGATCGAACGCAAATCGGTCGACCAGCCGGTGCAGACCGGTCTCAAGTCGATCGACGCCATGGTGCCGGTCGGCCGCGGCCAGCGCGAACTCATCATCGGCGACCGCCAGACCGGCAAGACCGCGGTCGCGATCGACGCCATCATCAACCAGAAGGGCACCGGCGTGAAGTGTATCTACGTCGCCATCGGTCAGAAGGCGTCGTCGGTTGCCAACGTGGTGCGCAAGCTGGAAGAGCACGGCGCGATGGACCACACCATCGTCGTCGCCGCGACCGCGTCCGATGCGGCTGCCATGCAGTACATCGCACCGTATTCCGGCTGCACCATGGGCGAATACTTCCGTGACATCGGTGAAGACGCGCTGATCGTGTACGACGATCTGACCAAGCAGGCCTGGGCCTACCGTCAGGTGTCGCTGCTGCTGCGCCGTCCGCCGGGTCGCGAAGCCTATCCTGGCGACGTGTTCTATCTGCACTCGCGTCTGCTCGAGCGCGCCGCGCGCGTCAACGCCGACTACGTCGAGAAGATCACCAATGGCGCCGTCAAGGGCAAGACCGGTTCGCTGACCGCGCTACCGATCATCGAAACGCAGGCCGGCGACGTGTCCGCCTTCGTGCCGACCAACGTGATCTCGATCACCGA
>DONB01000244.1 GCA_003510325.1 Thiobacillus sp.
GCCAGGCAGTTGGTGGTGCACGAAGCGGCGGAGACGATGGCCTCGCCGGCATACTTCTCGTGGTTCACGCCGTACACGAACATCGGGGTGTCGTCCTTGGACGGGGCGGACTGCACCACTTTCTTGGCGCCCGCGTCGATGTGCTTCTGGCAGGTTTCCTTGGTCAGGAAGAAGCCGGTGCATTCGATCACGATGTCGNNAGGCGGATCTTCTTGCCGTTGACAATGAGGTTGTTGCCTTCGACAGAAATGTCGCCGTTGAAATTGCCGTGCACCGAGTCGTACTTCAGCATGTAGGCCAGGTACTCGGGATCGAGCAGGTCGTTGATCGCGACCACTTCGATGTCCTTGAAATCCTTCGCGATCGCGCGGAAAGCCATGCGGCCGATGCGGCCAAAACCGTTGATGCCAACTTTGATTGCCATTTGCAGCTCCTAGGTTGAGAAATTATTTTTGTCCGCGAACCCCTTCAGGGCATTCGCGGAGACAGGTTTTTACAGTACGCCCTTGACCACGGCCGCGACGTTTTCCGGGGTGAAGCCGAACTCCTTGAACAACTCATCGGCCGGAGCGGACTCGCCGAAGTGATCCCAGCCAATCACGGCGCCGTCCAGGCCCACGTACTTGCGCCAGAAATCGCTGACGCCGGCTTCCACCGCCACGCGCGGCAGACCCTTCGGCAGCACGCTTTCCTTGTAGGCGGCGTCCTGCTTGTCGAAGGTGTTGGTCGACGGCATCGACACCACGCGCACTGCGATGCCTTCGGCGGCCAACGCTTCCTGGGCCTTGACCGCCAGCGCGACTTCGGAGCCGGTAGCGATGATCACGGCCTTGGCACCGGCCGCGTCCTTGAGCACGTAGCCGCCCTTGGCGATATTGGCGATGGTCGCCTCGTCGCGCTGCATGAACGGCAGGTTCTGACGCGACAGGATGTGGCAGGGGGGGNNTGGTGGGTCGGGCCGTCTTCGCCAAGGCCGATGGAGTCGTGCGTGAACACGTGGATCACGCGCTGCTTCATCAGCGCGGCCATGCGGATGGCGTTGCGCGAGTATTCCGAGAACATCAGGAAGGTGCCGCCGAACGGCAGCAGGCCGCCGTGCAGGGCCATGCCGTTCATGATCGCGGCCATGCCGAATTCACGCACGCCGTAGCTGATGTAGTTGCCTGGGTTGCCGTTACGCACCGGATGGCAACCTTCCCAGTTGGTCAGGTTGGAGCCGGTGAGGTCGGCCGAGCCGCCGAGGAACTCGGGCAGCGCCGGGGCCAGCGCGTTGATCGCGATCTGGCTGGCCTTGCGGGTGGCGACGGTCTCGGCCTTGGCATTGATTGCGGCCAGCTTCTCGGCGATGTGCGCCTTCCAGTTGGCGGGCAGTTCGCCCTTCATGCGGCGCTCGAACTCGGCGGCTTCGGCCGGGTAGGCCTTCTTGTATTCGGCGAACTTGTTGTTCCACAGGGTTTCCAGACCCTGACCCTTGGTCTTCGCGTCCCAGCCGGCGTAGATGTCGGCGGGGATTTCGAACGCGGGGTGGTTCCAGCCCATGTTCTGGCGGGTGGCTTCAACTTCGGCCGCGCCCAGCGCCGCGCCGTGCACGTCGTGGGTGCCGGCCTTGTTGGGCGAGCCCTTGCCGATGATGGTCTTGCAGCAGATCAGGGTGGGTTTGTCGCTGCTGGCCTTGGCCTTCTGGATTGCGGCCTCGAGCGCGACGACGTCATGGCCATCGACATTGGGAATGACCTGCCAGCCGTAGGCTTCGAAGCGCTTGGCAGTATCGTCGGTGTACCAGTGCTCAATGTGGCCGTCGATCGAGATGCCGTTGTCGTCCCAGAACGCGACCAGCTTGTTGAGTTTCCAGGTGCCAGCCAGCGCGCAGGCTTCATGCGAAATGCCTTCCATCATGCAACCGTCGCCCAGGAACACATAGGTGTGGTGATCAACGATGGTGTGGTCGGGCTTGTTGAATTCGGCGGCGAGGATTTTTTCCGCCATCGCCATGCCAACACCATTGGTGATGCCCTGGCCGAGCGGGCCGGTGGTGGTTTCGACGCCGGGCGTGTAGCCGTACTCCGGGTGACCCGGGGTCCTGGAATGCAGCTGACGGAACTGTTTCAGATCTTCGATCGACAGGTCGTAGCCGGTCAGATGCAGCAATGCGTAGATCAGCATCGAGCCGTGGCCGTTCGACAGCACGAAGCGGTCGCGATCCGCCCACTTGGGGTTGGTCGGGTTGTGGCGCATATGGTGATTCCACAGCGTTTCAGCGATTTCCGCCATGCCCATGGGGGCGCCGGGGTGGCCGGATTTGGCTTTTTCGACAGCATCCATCGCAAGCGCGCGGATGGCATTGGCCAGGTCGTTACGGGTAGGCATTGCGTTCCCTTCAGCTAAGTAAAAAACCGTCGCATCCCCCGCCCGTGAAAGCCGCGCGAAGGCAGCTTGGGCAGAATATGCAAAAACCCTGATTATCCGTCAGCAGGGCGGGCTTCCGCAAGCCGCGCCCAAACCAGGCGAAAGGCACGCTGAGACAAAGGCTTAAGCCGATAAGCTCAAGCCCCGACTCAGAATCCGGACACTAAAATCTTTTTATTCGGCCGATGCGGTGGCTTATGCGCCAGCCGCTTTCAGCCAGTCGCGCCACAGCTCGAACAGCTCGGGGCTGGCCGACGCCACCACCGACCGCTCCCACACATTGGCAATGTCGAACGTGCCCGACAGGCTGGCCAGCCGCCCGCCCGCCTCCTCCAGGATCAGTGCGCCGGCGGCGTAGTCCCACAGCTTCTGCCCGCCGTGCACATAGATGTCGAAACGCCCGGCGGCGGTGTAACACCAGTCCAGCGTGGACGCGCCAAAATTGCGCTGCGAGGCGTACGGTGGCCACGACGCCAGGCGGCCAGCGAGTTCGCGGTCGATGCGCTTCATTTCCACCCCGGCGAGCGCACGGCGCAGTTCGGTGGCCGGCGCACGCAAGGGCAGCGGCGTGCCATTGAGATGCGCGCCGCCGCCGCGCACCGCGGTAAACATCTCGTCGGCGATCGGGTCGTACACCACGCCGAGTTGGCGCTCGCCCTTGTAGAGATAGGCCACCGACACGGCAAAGTAGGGCACGCCGGCGACAAAGTTGGAGGTGCCGTCGATCGGGTCGACACACCACAATCCGTCGCGGCCGGCATCCCAGGCATCGTGCTGCTGCCGCTCGGTCATCTCCTCGCCCAGCACCGGCACGTCCTTGATCCGCGGCAAGGCGGCCTCCAGCGCAGCCTGGGTCGACGCATCCGCCTCGGTAAACAGGCTGCCGTCGACCTTGTGACTGTGCGCCACCTTGAGAAAGCGCGGGGTAACCTCGCGCTGAGCGACTTCCCGAACCAGCGCCTTGACGTCTTCAAGCATGGTCAGACACGCACGCAGTAGCAATAGACAAATTCCTGCTCCTTGCCGGTCGGGGTATGGTGGATTTCGGTTTCGTGGCCGAGCAGGCGGAACGGCGCGCCGAACTCCGCGTGCAACGCATCGGGATCGTAGCGCACCACGTCGAGCCCCGAGCACTGCAAGGGCCCGCCGGGGCCGAAGGCGGCCACGATGACGTGTCCGCCGGGTTTCACGCTTTTCAGCACCTGCGCGACATAGCGCGCACGGTCGGCCGGGGCGGTCAGGAAATGGAATACCGCGCGATCGTGCCAGACGTCGTAGCGCGCGACCGGCAGGTCAGCGCGGGTGATGTCGGCGGCGATCCACTGCACCGAAGCGGCGCGCGCACCGAGCCGCGCACGGCTGGTCGCCAGCGCGGATTCGGCGAGATCGAGCACGGTCAGATTGCGATAGCCAGCATCGAGCAGGTCGTCCACCAAGACCGAGGCGCCCCCGCCCACGTCGATGATGTGCGCATCCCTGTCCGCGCACCCCTCGATCAGGCGCAGTGACGACGCGGCACGCGGCTGGAACCAGCCGACCTGGTCGGCCGCCTTGCTGCTGTATACCGATTCCCAGTGCTGCCGACGGTCGATCATGTCATTCCCCCTTCCACTTGATCGAGCAGCCCATGCTGGGGATCTGCTCGGCCGGACCACGCTGGGTGGCGGCGATGTCCTTCATCGCTTCGAACAGGTCGCGACGCACACCCTCGGGCGCGGTTTCCTTGCGCGACTCGTCGAAGCGGCCGCGGTATTGCAGTTCGAAATCCCGGTTGAAACCGAAAAAGTCCGGTGTGCACACCGCGCCGTAGGCTTTCGCCACCGCCTGCGATTCGTCGATCACGTAGGGGNNCGGCGAGATCGTGCACCAGCCGCGGGCGGATCGCCTTCACATACGGGCAGTGATTGCAGATAAACATGACCAGCAGGCCGTTCGGGCCCATCGCATCCTTCAGCGTCCACACCTTGCCGTCGACGCCGGGCAGACTGAAATCGGGCGCTTTCCAGCCAAAATCGCACACGGGGGTAGTGAGGGAAACCATGACGCGCTCCGTAAATATTCTGGACAACGTCTGCATAATACCAACATGTCCGCACCGCGCTTTTATCTCGACCAGCCCCTCGCCCCGGGCGCCCGCTTCAGCCTGCCGCCCGGCCCGGCGCGTCACGCCGCGCGGGCCCTGCGGCTGACCGTGGACGACGTCATCACGCTGTTCAATGGTCGTGGCGGCGAATTCGCCGCGCGCATCGAACGCATCCACAAGGACGAGGTAGCAGTCGCCATCACCGGCTTTACCGACGTCGAGCGCGAATCGCCTTTGCGCGTGATGCTGGCGCAGGGCATCTCGAGCGGCGAACGCATGGACTACACCCTGCAGAAGGCAGTCGAACTGGGGGTGGCCGCGATCCAGCCGATCGCAGCCAGGCGCAGCGTGGTCAAGCTGGCAGGCGAGCGCGCCGACCGGCGCGTAGCGCACTGGCAGGGCGTGGTGGCCAGCGCCTGCGAGCAGTGCGGGCGCAACCAGGTGCCCGTGGTGGCACCGCCGCTGGCGCTGGCGCACTGGCTCGGGCATCAAAAGGATGGCCGGCTGCTGTTTCTGTCGCCATTGGCCGAGGCACGGCTCGCCGACCTGCCGCCGCCTGCCAAGCAGGACTGGCTGGTGGCCGGTCCCGAAGGCGGCTTCGAAGTGGATGAAATTGCCGCACTGCATGCGGCAGGGGCCATTCCCATCCGACTGGGGCCGCGCGTCCTGCGCACCGAAACCGCCGCGCTGGCAGCACTGGCTGCAATGCAGTCGCTGTGGGGCGATTTCTAGGCGCGACACACCCCGCGCACCGCTCCGGCATTCATGCGTCCGATTCAGGCTGCATCCGCTGTTCCATAAATGGAACACAGCCTGACGCGATATTCCGTTTGTTTCGATGAATGGGCTGCGCCCCTGCATGGTCCGGAAGGTTTTTCGGTATCCTTCTCATCAATCCACCCTGCCCGGGCCATTCCGTTGAAAGACACTGCAAATTTCGTCCATTGGTTCCGCTCCGCTGCCCCCTACATTCACGGTTTTCGCGGCAAGACCTTCGTCATCGCCTTTGGCGGTGAACTGGTCGCGGACGGCGGCTTCGTACAACTGGCGCACGACGTCAACCTGCTGAACAGCCTGGGGGTGCGTCTGGTGCTGGTGCACGGCGTGCGGCCGCAGGTGGAGGCGCGGTTGAACGAAAATGGCACCGCGATCCGCTACGTCAACGGCCTGCGCGTCACCGACGACGCCGCACTGGCCTGCGTCAAGGAGGCAGCCGGCACGGTGCGGGTCGAGATCGAGGCACTGCTGTCGCTGGGACTGGCCAACACGCCGATGGCCGGGGCCGACATCCGCGTGGCCTCGGGCAACTTCGTCACCGCGCAGCCGCTCGGCGTGCGCGACGGCACCGACCTGCTGCACACCGGCGAAGTGCGCAAGATCGACGCCGCCGCGATCCGGCGGCGGCTGGACCAGCATGACATCGTGCTGTTGTCGCCGATCGGCTATTCCCCTACTGGCGAAATCTTCAACCTCAGCCTGGAAGACGTGGCCACCCAGGCCGCGGTCGAACTGGCGGCCGACAAGCTGATTTTCCTGATGAACACCGAAGGGGTGCCGGACAGGGGCCGCGCCATCCACAACGCGCTGACTGTCAACGAGGCGCGGCAGGTGCTGGAAAAGAAAGCGAAAAAGCTGCCGGAGGACGTGGCCTACTATCTGCCGTGCGCGATCACCGCCTGCACCGGTGGCGTCAAGCGCGCCCACCTCATCAGCCGACATCGGGATGGCGCGCTGCTGTCCGAGCTGTTCACCCGCGAAGGCGTCGGCACGCTGGTCACCCCGGCGCCGCTGGAAACCCTGCGTGCCGCCACCATCGACGACGTCGGCGGCATCCTTGGGCTGATCGAACCGCTCGAGCGCGATGGCATCCTGGTGCGGCGCTCGCGCGAACTGCTGGAAATGGAAGTCGAGCGCTTTCTGGTGCTCGAGTCCGACGGTGTCATTGCCGGCTGCGCCGCACTCTATCCGTTTCCGGAAGAACAGGCGGCCGAACTTGCCTGTCTGGCCGTCTCCCAGGAATATCGCGGCCGCGGCTTCGGCGACCTGCTGCTGGCAGAAGCCGAAAAAAGGGGCAAGAAAGCCGGCTTCCGGAAACTGTTCGTGCTGACCACCCGCACCGAGCACTGGTTCGAAGAACGCGGCTTCGTCGACAGCAGCCCCGACCACCTGCCGAAAAGCAAGCAGGCCCTGTACAACTACAAGCGGAAATCCAAAGTTCTGCAAAAATCGCTGTAAACAAGGAAACCGACGTTGCGTTCATTCGCCCTCTGGCTGGGGCTGCCCAGCCCCGCTCCCCAGTCCCCAGCACGGTCGGACGGCTCCCGCACGCAGCGGTCCCGGCTTGCCGTGCTGTTCGGATGTCTGCTGCTGATCACGGCTCGCCCCGTCTTCAGTGCCGCCCCTCCACTGGTCTTCGGCGTGTTCCCCCATCTGACGGCAAAGCAGATCGTCGAATCGTACCGACCGGTTGCCGACAGCATGGAAAAACACCTGCAGCGCGATGTCGTCATTTACAGCGCACGCGACTTCAAAACCTTCGTCGAGCGAACCCGCCAGGGCGAGTACGACATTCTGCTGACTGCACCGCACATGGCCTGGCTGGCGCGCCAGGATGCCGGGTATCGGCCGCTGCTGAAGTATGCGCAGCCCGTATCCGGCCTGCTGGTGGTCGGGAAGGATTCGCCATTCAAGCAACCTCAAGCACTGCGCGGCCGCACCATCGCAATCCCCGACCCCTTCGCCATAGCGGTACTGGCCCTGCACGCCCAGATGGCCACGCAAGGGCTCCGCTACGATATTGACTACCGGACGGCCACCTCCGGCAGTCACCGCAACGCCGCGATGCAGGTCATCAACGGGCGCGCGGATGGCGCCATGCTGGGGCACCACACCTACACCCTGCTGCCCTTTGAACTGCGCCAGCAATTGCGCGTGCTCGCTACGACCCCGCCCTTGTCGAGCCTGATGTACCTCACCCATCCGCGCCTGCGCGACGCCGAGGCACAAGCGATCCGCACGGCCTTGCTGGATTTCGCATCCCGTCCCGAGGGACGTGCGTTCATGCACGACGGCGGCTACGCAGGCTTTGTCGATGTGGACGGCCGCGAACTACGAGCCTTCCACCCCTATGCCATGCAGGTGCAGGACCTATTGCAAACACCCCGATGAAGGCGTGGCTGGAACGGCTCTCGCTGCGCTACAAGCTCACGCTCGCTGCGCTGGGCGTGGAAGCCGTGATGCTGAGCTTCCTCATCGCGAATGGCGTGCAGCTCACCACCGACGCCCTGCAAAAACAGGCAGGGCACCGCGTCGAGGAAATTGCACACACCCTTGAAGCCGCCCTGCTTGCACCGCTGGCGCAACAGGATGACGCCAGCGTGCGCGACATCACCGAATCGCTGCGCCGTGACGGCGGCCTGAAGATGATCGAGGTGCGCGACAGCGACAACCGCATCGTTCACCAGATCGGCAACAGCGGCGAGGCAACCGATTTTCACCGGATTCAACCTGTCATGCTGGGAGGACAGCGCTATGGCGAAATCGCCCTGGTCCTGTCGGGTGACTTCATTCAGGAAGCGCGCGACCGCTATATCCGCAACAGCCTCCTCATTGCCGTGATTGCGCTGCTGCTGACCGGCGTCCTCCTGGCCCTGTCGGTCGGCGGCGTGACCCGCCGCTTTGTCGCGCTGACCCGCGCCAGCAAACGCATGGCGCAAGGCGACCTGGACGTCAAGATCAGCGGCGAAGGCGAAGACGAAATCGGCCAGCTGGTCGTCACCTTCAACCGGATGGCCGAATCGGTCCGCTTCAACGTCGACCGGGCTCGTGAAAACGAGGCACGCTTTCACGCAATCGCCGATTACACGCATGACATCGAATTCTGGATGTCGCCGGAGGGCAAGCTGTTGTGGGTCAACCCCTCGGTCGAACGCATGCTGGGCTATACCGTCGGCGAATGCATGGGCAAGATGAATTTCCCGGTCGACATCATTCATCTGGACGACCGCGCGGCTGCCGAATTCCAGTTGCACCAGGCATTGCGCGGTACCTCCGGCCAGGGCTACGCACTGCGGATCTGCCGCAAGGAGGGGGGGCATTTCTGGGCCGCGGTGAACTGGCAGCCGATTCACGATTACAACGGCATCTACCAGGGTATTCGCGCCAGCATCCACAGCATCGACGACCTCAAGGCGACCGAAGCCAGCCTGCGCCAGGTCATCAGCGAACTGCGCACAGCGGAAGCCCTGCAAAGCACATATCTGGAAGAAACCGAACAGGAACGCGCGCGGCTGGTCTCGCTGCTGTCGGCGATGAATCTCGGCATCCTGTTCGTCGCCGCCGACGGCCGCGTGATCTACCACAACCCCGCGTTCGGCCGCATGTGGATGATCGACGAGGGAACGGCCCTCATCGGCCTGCCGGTCAACGAGGTACTTGCCCAGTCCGCTTCGACGCTGGCACGGCCCGACCATTTTTCCAGGCACATGCAGTCGGTGCTGGAAGCGCGCGAACTGTCCGACAGCTATGAAATCCAGATGACCGATGGTCGCGTCATCACCGAACTCGACTACCCGGTACGCGACCGCGAAGGCCGGTTTGTCGGCCATTTGTGGATTTACGAGGACGTCACCCGCGAACGCCAGACGGCCGATCAACTGGTGTACCTGGCCGAGCGCGACGCGCTGACCGGGTTGTACAACCGTCACCGTTTCCAACAGGAGCTGGCGCGCACCATGCTGGAAACCGACCGCCACCAGTCGCGGTGCGCGGTGATGTTCTTCGATCTCGACGAATTCAAGACCATCAACGACAGCTCGGGCCACCGCGCTGGCGATGCGCTGCTGATCCGCGTGGCCGGTGAAATCGGCACCCTGGTGCGCCGCAACGAAGTGCTGGCGCGTCTGGGCGGCGACGAATTCGCCATTCTGCTGCCCAACGTGCAGGACAACGAGGCTGAGGTGCTGGCCGAGCGGGTGGTACGTGCGGTGGCGCAAATTCCCTTCCGCTTCGAAGGGCAGAATCTTCGGCTCACGGCCAGCCTCGGCATCGCCTACTACCCTGAGCACGCCGCAGATGCCGACGATCTCGTCGCGCGCGCCGATATCGCGATGTACCAGGCCAAGGATGCGGGAAAGAACACCTGGCGGGTCTACCGTGCGGACACCGATGCCGATAGCGAGATGCGCAGCCGCCTGTCGTGGGGCGAGCGCATCAGCAATGCGCTCGACAAGAACCTGTTCCAGCTCCATTTCCAGGGCGTATATCGTGCAGACGACGGCGCCCTGTCGCATCTGGAGGCCCTGATCCGCATGACCGACGAGCGCCATGCCGGCCAGCTCATCATGCCGGCCCACTTCATCCGGCTGGCCGAGAAAAGTGGCCGCATCCTCGACATCGACCGCTGGGTCATCCGCGAAGTCGTGCGCCGGCTGGCTGAGAACGGGGCCATTCCTTCCATCGCGGTCAACCTATCCGGGCGCTCGCTGTCCGAACCCGGCCTGCCGCAGTTCATCAGCGACGTACTGCGCGATGCCGGCGTCAAGCCCAGCCGGCTCATTGTCGAAATCACCGAAACGGCCGCCGTATCCGATCTGCACGATGCGCAGCGCATGATCGACGCGCTGCGCCAGCTCGGCTGCGGCGTCTGCCTCGACGACTTCGGGGTCGGCTTCGCTTCATTTGCCTACCTCAAGCATCTGCATGTCGACACCATCAAGATCGACGGACTGTTCATCCGCGACCTGCCCAACGACGCCAATAACCAGGTGTTCGTTCAGGCCATGGTCAGCGTCGCGCTCGGGCTCGGCAAATCGGTGGTGGCAGAATATGTCGAGGACGGCCCGACGCTCGCTCTGCTGCGCCAGTTCGGCGTCGACCTGGTGCAGGGCTACCACCTCGATCGGCCGGTTGCCGACCATCCGGCATTGCAGGGCAAGGTCTAACCGCACGTTGCGCGCGGCGGCGGCCACATGGCCAGGTGGACGGGATGGTAAAATGTTGGGTTTTCACCGCATTCCAGGACACCCCTCGTGCTTACCGCTTCCAGCATCACCCTGCAATTCGCCTCCAAGCCGCTGTTCGAGAACGTCAACGTCAAGTTCGGCGACGGCAACCGCTATGGTCTGATCGGCGCCAACGGCTGCGGCAAGTCGACGTTCATGAAAATCCTGGCCGGCGAACTGGAGCCGACTGCCGGCAACGTCTCGCTCGACCCCGGCGAACGCATGGCCTGGCTGCGCCAGGACCAGTTCGGCTATGAAGACCAGCGCGTGCTCGACGTGGTGCTGCAGGGCCACGCCGAAATGTGGCGCGTGATGCAGGAAAAGGACGCCATCTACATGAACCCGGAGGCGAGCGAGGAAGACTATCTGCACGCCGCCGAACTGGAAGCCAAGTTCGGCGAGATGGGCGGCTACGACGCCGAGGCGCGAGCAGGCCAATTATTGCTGGGCGTCGGCATCCCGACCGAGCAGCACAACGGCACCATGAGCCAGATCGCGCCCGGCTTCAAGCTGCGCGTGCTGCTGACGCAGGCGCTGTTCTCCAACCCCGACATCCTGCTGCTCGACGAACCGACCAA
>DONB01000290.1 GCA_003510325.1 Thiobacillus sp.
CCGGCTCGCCATCGGCCAAGGATGCGGCCATCGCGGCGGCATTGCAGGCGGTGGTCAAGTGCCTGCCGAAGAAGTCCAACCCGGACTCGCGGGACGCCATGGGCTTGGGGGCTTTCGGCGTGCGGCAGTATCTGCCCGGGAGAAAAGCATCATGAAGATCGACATCATTGCGCAGGACGAAGCAACACAGGCCAGCGAGCGCGCCCGCATCGTGAGCGACTACGATGTGAAGCCCGAAACGCTCGACGGCTGGACCTTCATCGCGAAGGCGTGCGACGGATGCGGATATGAGGAGTGGGACTGGTATCTGGTGCGTTCGCCCGATGGCACGCTGCACGAGAACGAGGCCGGCCACTGCTCGTGCCACGGATTCGAGGAACAGTGGGAGCCGAAGCCGTCGTCCGTCGCCTATCTGCTCTCCGACAAGTTCGGTGTCAGCGGCGTCTACGATGAGGAGAAGGCCGAGTTTCAGGCGTGGGCGCGTGAGCACCTGGAGGCACCATGAGAACCTACACCGAAACCGGCCCGTCCGGCTCCGTGGTGACCATCCTGCGGCTCTCCCAGGCTGAGGCAGGGTCATTGCCCAGCCAAGTCTATTCGGCGCGTCCACGGGGGCGTTCTGGCGAATTGAACGGGGTGGTTGTGATTGTGGACTCAGAGGCGGCACCGGCTGTGCCGGGGCATGAGGCGGTCGATGAGCACTGAGATGCATACCGACGAAGAGGTGACCCGGTGGCTGGATGAGCACTGCGAAGCCTGGGAAGTGCGGCCCATGGACCGCGGCATCTGGGAAGGTCAGGCCCAGATGAAGCTGAACATGGTGGTTCAGGGGTATTCGGCAGCAGATGCGCGGCGGGTGCTGGCGTGGTCACTCGGCATGGTTGAACCGCAGCCGTGCGATTGCGCAAAGGTGGTGTGCCATGGGTAGGCGTATTCGCGGGCAGATTCGACGGCGGGAGCGGGATGCTGACCCAGGTGTTATGCACTTCGAAGCCGGGGAGCCTGTGCCCCTGGACTGGCCGGGGAAGATGGAGCCGGGGCCGGTGGGCACCGTGACCATCGTAGCGGTGGACCGGGAGGCGGGGACGATCACTGTGAAGGGAGCAGAGGTCCGATGAGGCGTAGTGGCTGCAAATACACCCCCCATGCCACAACCTGTCAAGCTTGTTTTGCAGTGGCGCGCTGGGCCGCGGGTTTGGCCCTGCTCCTGTGCGTGACGGTTGCGTGCGGGTGGGTCGAAGCGCTGGTGAGGGTGGGGCTGTGATTACTGTTGCCAAGAAAAGGGGCAGNNTGGGGCAGACCGCCCCACATTTGGTCCGAAACCAGCGCAATTCGTGTGCGTGACATGGCGTCCAACGGAGTCACGCAAGACACTATTGCGCGCCGTTTGGGGATTTCCCCGACGACTCTGCGAAAGCACTACGGTTCTGAACTCGATGCCGGCGCATCGGAGGCCCATGCCGCGGTGGAACGCACGCTCTACTCGCAGGCAATCACGGGCGAGAACACGGCCGCGACCATCTACTATCTCAAGTGCCAAGCGGGGTGGAAAGAAGCCCGCCCCGATACCCCGTCCGAGCATGAAGCCCGCCTGCTCAAGACCATGCGCGAACTGCGCGTGAACGCGGGCGACGTGGAAGCCATCCTGCGCGTGATGAGTCTGCCCCAGGAACAGCGCGGGGCAGCCTTGGCCGTGCAGGAGCGGGCGAAGCGACTCAAAGGCGNNACGAGTGACCGACGATGTCATCCTTCGCCCGTACTGCCCCGCAGACCGCCCCATCGTGGTCGATGCGTGGTTGCGCACGTACCACAAGCACGCATCGTGCTGGATGGGCTGGATTGGCTACGAAGCCTTCCGCGCGCTCTACCTGCCCGTGGTCTGCGCCCTGCTCGAGCGGTCCCGCGTGCGGGTCGCCTGCCTGCGCGACAGCGAACCGGACGTGGTTGGCTGGGCTGTCCTGTCCGACCGGCTGCTCCACTACGTGTGGGTCCGGGACGGGTGGCGCAGAGACGGGCTCGGCACGTGGTTGGTGGCAGACCTGGCGCCCGATGCGATGCGGTACACGCACGAAACTGAGGCGGGCCGGGCATGGGTCAAGCGATTCCCAGGGNNCGAGTGCGTGTGGTTCGAGACGAGTCCCGCCGCGGTGGTTGTGAAGCATGTGCAGCGCGGCGAAACGGTGCTCGTGCCGTGGTCGCGCGTGGTCGAAGCAGTGCCTGAGCCGGGCGGAACCGTGCTGAACGATGAGGCGAGCAATGCGGGTGGCGGTGTGCTGCCGTGGTTGCCCACCGTTGTGACAGAGGAGGTCAAGACCAATGAAACCGGGACTGTAGAAACCAAGCGCAGGCGGCGTCGATGATCGACCTGGGCCGCGGATTCGCTGTCACTCCCAAGCCTGCCCCGGTGCTGCGGTACCTCGAAACCGCACTGCCGAAGCAGCTTGAGATGATGCGTAGCGCGGCCCGGAAGAAGGCGGCGGTCTGCGGTCGGCGCAGCGGCAAGACGTACGGTGCCGACTTGGGGCTGATTGACAAGGGGCTCGCCATCCCGGGCGTGGTCTGCCCCTACGTGTGCCTGAGCAAGACAAGCGCGCGGTACATCACATGGCCGGTGCTGCACGAGATAGAGCGCGAGCACCACATCGGGCTGGACTTCGACGATCAGAAACTGATTGCGAAGCTGCCGAACGGGAGCGAAATCCCCTTGTGGGGCGCCGACGAAAAGCGGGACATGGAGAAGCTACGCGGCGGGAAGTACGGCCGCGTTGTGGTCGATGAGGCGGGCAGCTTTCCCCGTGACCTGCTCGGGTATCTGCTGGACGAAGTCTTGGAACCGGCCACAGCCGATTACCTGGGAGACATCTGGCTCATCGGCAGCCCGAACGAGGCGGCGGTTGGGTACTTCTTCGACGCTACGACCGGCGGCGGAAACGACGTGGCGGGCTGGCCTACGTGGCACTGGACCATCCTGGACAACACGCACCTCCCCCATGGGCGCGCTGAGCTAGAGCGCATCATGGCCGAGCACGGGTGGACGTACGAAAGCCCCGTGGTGCGCCGGGAGTGGCTCGGAGAGTGGCTGCGGGATGCATCCAAGCTGGTCTACCGCTTCGACCCCAAGCGGCACGTGCGGCCCGCCCCCGACGACATCGCGTGGTATTCGCTCGCGGTGGATTTGGGCGCGTCCCTGGTCAAGCCCACAACGGCCTTCGTCCTGCTGGGGTATCCCGCCATCGGAAGCACGGTATGGGTCTGCGAGGCCGAGAAGGTGATTGCACCGGGGCCCGACGACGTGGCCGACCGCATCCAGGGCTACATGGAGCGGCTCGGCAGCAGGCTGCATACCATCGTGTGCGACCCGGGCGGGCTGGGAGCGGGCTACGTGAATCACTTCGTAGAGCGGCGCCGCTTGCCCGTAGAGCCCGCCGAGAAGAAGGACAAGGCCGGGCACATCGAGCACCTGAATGGGGACTTTGATGGCAACCGGCTGCTCATCGACCCCCGGGCACGGGCGTTGCTGGATGAGATCGAAATCCTGCCCTGGGACGACAAGCGGCTCGACTCCAAGGAGGGCTGCCCCGACCATTGCTGCGACGGGATGCTCTACGGCTGGCGTGCGTGCAGGGCCTACGCCCAGCCCGAGCACGAGCAGCAGAGGCACGAGCGCGCCGCAGACCCGGCAGCATGGATGCAGCAATTCGAGGCACGAATGCGCGCGAAACGGGCGCGTGAACTGGACGGCAAGCCCCGGGCATGGGGCAAAGGCAAGGTGATATGAGCCTGGAACTTGAAACGGAACTGGACCCGCTGGTGACCTGGATGCGCAAGCGCGGGGTCGCGTCGGTGCAGACGGGCGACACATCGGTCACGCTCGGCACCATGTACGAGCCTGCCGAAGCCGAAGCGGCGGCCAAGGCAGCAGAGGAAGCCGAACGCAACATGACCGAGGAACAGCGGCGGGAGCGCGCAGAGCAGGAGCGTGAACGTCGCTCCCGGCTGCTGTATGGCCCGCAGATTCGTAGGAAGGACGTGGACAAGTGAATGCCAAGACTGACGTGAGATGGTGGAACAGGCAGGCCAAGCGCGGCGAGATGACCGAGACCGAAGCGGGCAAGGAGCGGGCATCGTGCATGACCGGCTTTGCCAAGACGCTGCGGGAGGACTCCAGGAGCCGCATCGACAGCTACCTGCACTTCTCCCGCATGTACTACGGCTACGAGCTTGCGGGCATGGACCCGGGCGCGTACGCGGACGAGCCCGACTACCTGTCCGGCGCCGAACCGATGCCCGAGAACGTGGCGCGGTCCATCGTCAAGACGGCGCTGCCCCGTGTCGTGAAGTCCAAGCCCCGACCCATGTTCATGACCACCGGGGGAGACTGGGGTGACCGCACGAAGGCACTGCGCACGGAGCGGGTCATCGCTGCAGACTTCGGCCGCATGAAGTTCTGGCGCAAGGCCAAGCAGGCGGCGCGACTCGGCAGCATCTACGGCACCGGGGCCCTGCGCTGGTACACGCGCGACGGAAAACCCGCGTGTGACGTGGTCATGCCGTGGCAGATCATCGTGGACCCCCGGGATGCGTACTACGGGGAGCCGCGCTCGCTGTACTACTGGCAGCTTGTGGACCGCGCGGTGCTCTGCGACATGTACCCGGACGCCGCCAAGGACATCGAAGCGCTGCCCCAGGACAAGGACTTGACCGAAGAGTTGGGCCGCTCCGGGCGCGAGTCGGACATGCTGCTGGTGTGGCACGCATGGCATCTGCCGAGCGGGGACGATGCGGGCGACGGCTACTACTCCTGCGCGGTCGGCGATGTGGAGCTGTACGGCGAGAAGTGGGAGGAAGACTCGTTCCCGTTCAGCTTCTTCCGGTGGAGCGAGCCGGTCATCGGCTTCTTCGGGGAAGGGCTCGTGCGCGACGTGATGGGGCATCAGTACGAACTGCAGGCGCTCACGCATGTGACCCGTCTGGCGATGCGCGCAGGCGTGCCCCGCACGTACATCAAGCGCGGTTCGCAGGTGCTTGCCAGCGACTTGGACGACCGCGTGGGGACCATCATCGAGTGCGTCGGGGAGTACCCGCAGTTGCTCAGNNTTCAACACGACCGGGGTATCGCAGTTGGCAGCGTCGTCGCAGAAGCCCGCGGGGCTCAACAGCGGCATCGCCCTGCAGCGGTACGACGACATCGAAGACACGCGCTTCCTTGACCCGGCCGAAGCGTGGGAGGCTTTCGCGTGCGACAGCGCGGAGCAGTTGGTCCGCCTGCACAAGCGCATCGCCGCCGAGACGGGCGAGCACAAGGTGCAGCTCTACGACAGCACGCGCAGGCGTTGGGGCGCGGAACTGGACTGGTCCGAGATTGAACTGGAGCGGGACGCCTACGTGCTGCAGGTCTACCCCGTGTCACAGCTTCCGAGCACCCCCGCGGGCAAGTCGGACCTGGTTGAATCGTGGTTCGCTACCGGCACGATCGACGCAGACGAGCGGCGCATCATGCTGGAGCTGCCCGACGTGGAAGCGTACGGCGGGCTGCGCAACGCGGTCTATGACTTGACCTGCATGCAACTCGAGCAGATGCTCTTCGATGGCAAGCAGGCGCACGTGGACCCGACGCAGGGCCCGGCAATGCCTATCCGCTTGGGCAAGCTCTACCTCTGCGCCGCCCTGCGCGACGGGTGCCCCGAAGAGCGGCTGAACATGGTGCGCAAGTACCTGGACGAAGCCGTGATGATGGCGGATGCACAGAAGCCACCCGCACCGCCCCCGATGCCTCCCATGCCGGGCGCTGGCGCACCCCCGCCGATGCCCGGACCTGATGCGATGCAGCCCTCGATGTCCATGCAAGGAGCCGCGTGATGAGCGATACCGTCGAAACCCTCGTGACACCCCCGGCCACGGGCACCCCCGCGGCTGCATCCGTCAACTCGAGCGACTGGATCAAGGTCGCAGCGGCGCAACTGGTCGAGGCCGGCGACGAATCGGTCGAGCCTGCCGCAGAACCGGCCAAGGACGAGCCCAAGGAGCAGGCCGCGACCGAGGACAAGGCCGAGCCCAAGACCGAGCCTGATGCCAAGGCAGACCCCAAAGAGGAGGTGTCCAAGGAGCTGGCCGAAGCGCGCAAGGTGAAGGCGGAAGCGATCAAGATGCGCGCGGACCTGCTCAAAGCGCAGCGGCGCAACGAAGAGCGGAAGCTCCAGTTGGAGGCCGCCGCGAAGCAGAACGAGCAACTGGTCAGCGAAGCGCGCAGCATCATGGCGCGGCTCAAGTCTGAGCCGTACAAGCTCATCGAAGAGCTGGGCGTGGGCTCGTTCGCGGACTGGCAACAGCGGCACTTGAGCGGCACCGACACGGCCGGCGGGCCGACCCCGCGACAGATCCAAGAGAGCCTGCCCCAGATGCTCGAGCAGATGAAGGCCAGCATCTTGGCCGAGATGAAGCAGGCGACCGAGCCCTTGCTGCAGGAGCGCAAGCGGTCGCAAGAGGACGCCATGGTGACGCAATACAAGAGCGCCCTGCGCGAGAAGTTGGCCGCTGACCCGCTGATTCAGCGGTACGGCATCGACCGCGCCATGGCCCGCGCCATCAAGGCCGCGGACGAGCACGCCGCGCGCACGGGTGAAGCGCTTGACAGTTCTGAACTTTCAGAACAGACTATCCGTGACCTACGGGAAGAAGCCCGATTGCTCGTAGGAGAGCCCGAGACGGCAACGAAGCCCACCCCGGCAGCACGCCCCAACGGTGGCACGAAGCAGCGGACGCCAGACAACGCGGCGTCCAGCACTCGCGCCACCCGAGACCCCGCTGCGGCTCAGAGCCGTGACGAGTGGATCAAAGAGGCGGCGCGGCAACTGCGCGAGGCCCAGGGCGAGTAGTTCGTAGGACGAACACATGACCGGACTTCGCGTGAGGAGTCCGGCTCATGGCATTCTCGATGACGGTCCTGAAAAGGGCCCTGAAGAGCAAGTACGCGAAGGGCAAGATCAGTGATGCTTGCCTGAAGAAGTTCCCTGGCTACAACCTGATCAACAAGAACAACGACTTTTCCGGCGACTACCTGAAGGTGCCGGTCAAGTACGCGCGCGGCCAGGGCCGCAGCCGCACGATCGCTGATGCGATCGCCAACAACGGCAACCCTCAGTACCAGATGTGGCACATCGACGTAGTCCCCGACTACTACGATGTGAAGGTTCCTCGCGAAGCCGCGAAAAGAACGAGGGATGCCGAGCAGTACATCAAGATGTTCGCCGACGCGATCGACGATGGCATTGAGAATGTCAATCAGAACGCAGCGTCTGCTATGTTCANNCACCTCGACGTACATCACGCTGGCCGACCCGACGATGGCGGTCAACTTCGAAGAGGGCATGGTCCTGCGCGCTGACCCGCTCATCACGGGCGCCACGGTGCGCGCTGGTGAGGTGAAGATCGGACAGGTCGATCGCGTCAACGGCCGGCTCTACACGAGTGACGGCAGCAACTGGGACGCGGCCGGCAACATCCCCGCCCTCGCGGTGGACGACTACCTGTATCAGGACGGCGATCAGACGCTCGGCATCTCGGGACTCGCATCGTGGATTCTCACAGCCCCCCCGACCGCGGGGGTCCTGCATTTCAACGTCGATCGCTACATCGACACGCGCCTGTTTGGCGGGTACTTCGATGCATCCGGCTACCCCATGGGCGAGGGCATCAAGCGCGGGCTCGCACAGCACGCGGCTTCGTTCCTGGAGATGCCGTCGATTCTGCTCATGAACCCGATCGACTGGCTCGAGCTGGAAGTCGATATGATCAACTCGAACCTGCTCCGCAAGTGCGACGTGCAGGGGACGGCGAACTACGGCTTCGAAGGGNNGACCGGCTACGCGATCACCCCCGAAGAGCTCCACATGACCTTCATGGGCGACTCCATCGGTGCCGAACTCATCGACGAGGATGGCCAGATGATTCGCGACGCATCGGCCGATACCTACGACATCCGTGTGGGTAGCTGGTCGCAGGTCTACACCCCCAAGCCGGGCGCACATTGCCGGCTCCTGCTCCGTTGAAAGGATGAATGACCATGGCGCGATCTAGAGGCGGCGCGCGGGTCGATGCGTGGGACCACACCACGATCGTCCGCGGACGCTGGGATACAAAGGGGGCCGCTACCCCGACTGCGAATCTCAAGGGCAAGGGTGCCACCATCACCCGCACGGCCGAGGGTGTGTACACCATCGTGCTCGACTCGGTGGCGCGTGAGGTCCTGTCCTACGGATGCCAGCTTCACATGGGCACCCCGGACGGCTCGCACGCGGACATCGTGAGCGCGTCGCTCGCGAGCAACGGTGTCCTGACCCNNGCCCTGACCTTGTGGACCACGAACGCGGCGCACGCCAAGGCCGACATCGCTGCAGCCGCCGGCAACGTCGTCTGTTGGTGGGTCGACATCAAGCGCGTGGGAACGAGGTGATCCATGGGAGCCCTTGAAGACGCACTGAAGAAGAAGGGCGCTGAGGTCGAGGTCGAGGATGACGGCGAGATGGACAGCGAATCTGCTGCCACCGACGCCGCCGCGGACCTGTTCCCGGACCGTGACCCCGCAGAGGTAGTGGACCTGCTCCGAACCATCCTGGGCTGAGGAACGACCATGCCGACTCTGGCCGAGTACACAACGCGGGTGCTGGACAGAGCCGGCATGACCAACTCGCAGGTGCCGGTTACGGCCCGTGTCGAGGAATACATCAACGACGGGTTGGCGGCCCTCGATGACATGCTGGTCGGCATGTTCGGCCATGAATACCGCGCGTCCAGCGTGGCGATTGAGATTCACAGCGACAAGGCCACGGCGGTCGGGGGCGGTGCGCTCTCGACCGCCGGTTGGCTTTCGATTCTGTCGGTTCACGTCACGTTCTCGGACGGCACGAGCCGCGCAATCGAGGCTTTCGAGCAGCCAGAGCGCGACCGAAAACTGTTTGGCTACACCCCACGGCACAACGGGGTCAGGTATCGGTGGGTCGCGACCGAGCTGCAGTTCGAACCGACCGGCGCGGCTGATGGCTTGACGGGTCTGGTGCGCTACGTGCCCCAGTTCGCGGCCATTTCAGGCGCAGCGACGTACACCGCTCCGAACCGTTGGGACGAATACGCGGTGGTTTCGGCGGCCATCAAGCTGCGGCGCAAGCTGCGACAGGACGTGTCGGACTTGGAAGGCGAACTGGCCGCGCTCGAGAACCGCATCCGCAACTTCGCACCCCGGCGCAACATGGGGGCCGCTCCCCGCTTCGTGCGGAGGGCGCGCTGGTGAAAAAACCCGTCATCATCCCTTCGTTCGGCCTTACCCCGGTGCTTGAGCGAGACACGGGCGAGACTGCAGCCGATGAGGTGCAGGCGCGGCTCGTGCGTGCCGTGGACCAGACCAGCCGCAGCCCAGGCGTGAACCGCCACCTGGTCGAAGCCGTGGAGCTCCCCGGCGGCGCAACCGCGCTGCCCATCTCTCACGGGCTCGGCACGGTGCCGACATCGTGGGCAGTGGCGGGGATGCGCGCGAATGCGATCGTATGGGAGCCTGACCCGACACGGCGGGATGAGAGCGCGATCTACCTGCTCTCCAGTGCATCGTGCGTGTTCGATCTGGAGGTGTGGTGATGCCCAAGCCCGTGCGCACGCTGCTGCCGGTGCCCCTGGGCTCTCTCGACCAGAGCACCCCACCGACCATCCTGCAGCCCGGCAAGATGGCAGCGCTCATCAATGCGCATGTGGAGCGGACAGGCTCCTACGAGCCCCGTCCCGGCTTCGTAGCAGCGTCCACGGATGNNCTCGGGCATGACGGCTTTTCGCTGGTCACGCTCGATGCTCGTGCGTCGAAGTGGTTCGCGGTCGGCAAGGTGCCCGAAGCGCAGGTCATCGAGACGATGCAGGGGCGCCGCGACAACTACAACCCCGGGGTGACCGCCTACCGCGAATGCGATGTGATTCAGCACAGCACCACGCGCGTGTTGGCCTACTCGCACTATGAGGGGACGACCCTCAACATCTACTGCGACGTGATCGACACGGTGACCGGCGCGCGTGAGCGCACGCTGATTGCGACGGCTCCGACGCAGGCGCGCCAGCGGCTCGTTTGCCTCACAAACTACGCTAAAATCTACACGGTGTATCAGCGCAGCGCGGCGGTCATCAGTGCGAGGGCTTACGACATCGCCACCCGCACATGGGGCGCAGCGGTGGACCTGTTCTCGGCCGTTGCAGTGGCCGCTTCGGTGCCATGGGATGCGTGCGGCGATGAGGAGNNGGTTCCTGCCGCGATTACCGGCACCCTGTTTCAGATTGACAAGACCCTCGCGGTGGTCAATTCGGTGGACGTTGGGGTAGTGGCCGGCATCTGCTGGGCCGTCGCCTCGATGGACGACATCAACAGGGTTTGGGTCGCCTGCGACGCGGGAGTCGGCCCTGATCTCAAGTTCGCCTGCTACCAGACCGACCTGACCGTCAATGTTGGCATCACACTCGCACTCGCAGGCATCAGCGCGCCGCGCCGCATCGGCATTGCCATCATCCCAAGCGACCCGACCAAGGCTCACATCGTCCTTTCGAGCGTCCCCGGTAGCGCGGCATCGGCCGTGATTGGGGTCGAGGTAGACCACGCTGGCGGCCATGCGCTGACCCACACCACGAACAATGTTG
Organism: Thiobacillus sp.; assembly: GCA_003510325.1. Taxonomy (GTDB): domain Bacteria; phylum Pseudomonadota; class Gammaproteobacteria; order Burkholderiales; family Thiobacillaceae; genus Thiobacillus. The sequence goes on from DONB01000290.1 coordinate 10,666, forward strand.
ACGCGATTTCGAGGCCGATTTGGTACAACAACGCGCTGTATTGCGTGCTCGTGCTCGGGAAGAACACGTCGCACCAATACAGCTACCGCGTCGTTGATACAGGCGTCTGGACTACGGCCACGTTGCCCGAGCTGCAGAAGACCGCCTACCTCTGCCAGTTGCCGCAGGACTCGAGCGGGCGCAGCCTGACCCCGGCGCGCGTAGTGTGCCGCGTGTGGCCGAACACAATCGCGCCCATCGATTACATGCTCAGCGTCAACCTCCGCGCCTCTGAGCTTGGAGAGTACTTGACCTGCATTCCGCGCATCCCAGACGGGACGATCGACGGCGGGGCAGGCGTGGACATCGTCAAATTCAAGTTCAAGCCGCAGGGCGCTGTGAAACCAGCCCGGTACGGGGACGTGACCCTGCTTTCGGGCGGGGTGCCGTCGCAGTTCGATGGCACGCGCATCACCGAAGTGGGCTGGAACTACTACCCGCGCTTGGGCGGCTTCGCTTCGGCCATAACCCTTGGCGGCACGATGACCCCGGGCGACGTGTACGCCTACGTTGCCGTCTACGTCTGGATCGACGCGACCGGCGCGCGGCATTGGTCGGCCCCCTCAGAGCCCATCAACGTAACGGTGGGGGCAGGAGACGACAGCATCACCGGCCGCGTGGATACGCTCACGCTCACCGAGCGGCAGCGCATGTGGCAGGACGATGCCCCGGTCCTGATCGAAATCTACCGCACGGTGCCGAGCGGCGTCGAATACCACTTGATGACCACGCTGCGGAACGACCCGAGCGCGGCCTACGCCAACTTCACCGACCTGGGCGCGGACGTGTCCAGCAACCGGATGGTGTACTCCCGCGGCGGCATCATGCCCACGGGGTGCCCGTCCTGCTCGCTGCACATGGGCGTGCATCAGGGGCGCCCTTGGAGCGTCCCGGCCGATGACCGCACGACGATTGTCTTCGGTCACCAGGCGCTGCGCGGTGAAGCCCCGCGGATGCCGGACGGCTTCATGCTCGCGGCGGCCGATGGCGGCAAGTACACCGCAATCGGTTCGCTCAGCGACAAGTTGATCGCGTGGACCGCGAACGGGGTCGATGCGATCTATGGCTCGGGCCCCAACCAGACCGGCATCGGCTCGAGCTANNGGTACTTGTTCGCGCACGCTTCGGGCATCTGGTCGATCGGTTCTGACCTGTCCCCGACGCTGATCGGCTCGACTCTGTGGGACACGCTGGTGACCTACCCGAGCGTTGTGGCAGCGGTCTGCGATGAAGCAGAACAGCGGGTAGTGCTGGCGCTGTCCAACGGCTCAACCGCCACGCTCGCCGCTTGGTACTACCCCTTTGGCATCTGGACCACGTGGCCCACGAAGAACCGCGGCGGGACCGCAGGATACCCGATGAGCTTGTGCATGTGGCGCGGGGCGCTGTCATGGTCCGATCCGATCTATGCCTACACGGCCCGGGACATGGGCACGTCTCGCGCGGACCCGGACGGCACTTTCCCCCTGCTCACCATCAAGACGGGGTGGCTCTCGCCTTCGGGGTTGCTCGGCTACTCGACCGCGTGGCGGTTCGGCATCCTGGGCACGCGCAACGCCGCTACCGGCATCGGCGCGACAATTGGCTACGACTACTCGACCAGCGGGCAGACCTCGCACACGTGGACGGCTGCCGAGACAACGGCTCTGGCGCTCACCAACCGGCTGCAGCTTCACGTGGACTCGACGCGGCCCGAATCGGAATCGTTGCAGCTCACACTGGTCCTGACCCCGGACCCATCGGGCGGCACGGGGCTCGGCATTCGCATCGAAGCGCTTACGCTCGAAGCCGCCCCGCAAGAGGGCTTGTTCGAAGTGCAGGACGGAGCACGGAGGTAACCATGGGAGACTGGGCAAAGGCAGGGTTAGTGGGCGGCGCCGCTGCAGGGACCGCGGTTTCCCCTGGGGTCGGCACGGTAATCGGTGGGCTGGGCGGATACATGCTCGGGGGTATGCTCGACGGGTCGGGCGGTGGCGCCCAAGCCAATATGTACAGCTACGACTGGCGCGCAGCAGATGCCGCAGCTGCCCAGCAGTACATGGCCCGCGCGCAAGAACAGTCGCTTGCCAATGCCCTGATGGCTCAGGCACAAGGACAGGGCCCGAGCGTTGCTCAGCAGCAGCTGCGCATGGCTCAGAACGACGCTGCAAGCGCGGCCAATGCCCAAGCCGCATCGGCTCAGGGCGGGGCGCTAGGAGCCGTCCTGGCGCAGCGTGCGGCCATCCAGCAGCAAGGGCAGGCGAACCAGCAAGGCGCGCTCGCGGCTGCTCTCGCGCGCAACCAGGAGCAGCTCGGAGCGCAGGCGCAACTCGGCAACTTGTACGGGCAGATGCGCTCTGGAGACTTTCAACAGCAGGAACTCTCGCAAGGCCGCCAGCTTGGTCTTGGTGACCAGTGGCAGCAGATGGAAGCCACGCGCCAGCGCCAGCGGTCCGGCGAGCAGCAGGCGGAAGCCGACAAGGAAGTCGGAATGATGGGGGCCATCGGTGGCGCGGCTGGCGGCTTTATGAAGGGCGGTGGCAAGTGACCACGACACTGCCCCCGAACGTATGGGAAGAGGATGCACGGCAGGCTGCACTTGCGGCGCAAGCGGCTCCTCCCCCGCCGCCTCCTCCTCCCGTTGTTGTGGCGCCCCCGATCCTCGCGATGCCGCGCACGGCTGCTGCCCCTGCTCCGATCAATCCGCGCATCTCGCACGGTGCCGATCCGGGTGTGGTCGCACTGCCGCCCGATCAAGGGCTCCCTGCGCCTGCTCCCAGGGGTTTCACCATGGCACGGCCGGGCGAGACGAATCAGGGGCAGCGCGGCACGAGCGGGACGGGCCCTGACCTTGGGCCGATCAAGCTCTCGCAGCCGCTGATGCTGAGAGGCGGCGCAGGTGGCTTGACGGCTGTCGGCAAGGTCGGGCAGCAGACGTTGCCTGCGCAAGGGGCGGCGCAGCGCGAAGGCGAAGAGGCTAGAGCCGGCGGAATGAACGAGGCAGCGAACCGCGGCTATCAGAATGCGGCTGCCATGTCGATGGCTCAGGACCGGGAAGACGAATACCAGCGCAGGGCAGAGGAAGAGCGCGCCATCCAGAATCAGGCGCGCGACAAGTACTACCAGCAGATCGCCGCGGATGCTGAGCAGACCAAGGCGGAGAAGGTAGACCCCAATCGCATTTTCACGGGTGAGAACGGCTCCACCAACCGGATGCTCGCCATCATCGGCGGCGCACTGGGCGGCTACGTGCAGGCGCGCACCGGGCGCAATCCCTTCATGGACTCGATGAACGCGACGATTGAAAGGGACATTGCGGCACAGAAGTCCGAGATCGAATCGGCGCGCGACAGCCGCAAGGCAAAGCAAAGCGCCCTTTGGGGCGATGTCGAGAAGTACGGATCGAACGAGGCCGCGCTGATGAAGCGTCGCGCGGATATGTGGGATGCTGTGGCTCAGCAGGCGCGCGGCTTCGAGACGCTGGCGAAGTCCGACCTGATGAAGGGCGATGCGCAGGCGATGGCAGCCGATGCGGAAGGCCATGCGCAGGAGTGGCGGCTCAAGACTGCCGAATGGATGGCCGCGCACACAAGGACCAGGGGCGGCGCGAGGCTGAACCCAATGGCTCTTGCGGAATTCGTGGCCAAGGGTGGCAATGAAAAGGCGGCCATGGAGCGATTCGAGACAGCCCGCCGGTTCGGCATGTCGGCCGCAGAAGCTGGCGTTGTTGCGCTGCAGGGGCCGAACATGAGTTCGGACATGCGGAACGAGGCTTTCAAAGCCGGTCTTGCGAACCCCCGGGATGCGAAGCTGAGCGCAGAGGAATCGCACCGGCTTGCGACTGGCCTGATGTCCGCGGGCATCCCCGAAGCAGAGGGGCAACTTGCGCGGCTCAAGGCAATGCAGGCGAAAGCAGACCCCGGCTCGATGCCTTCCGGGCTCGGACTCGGCAACCGCGTTCTGAGCAAGATTCCCGGCGGCAAGCTGGTCCAGGGAGACGAGGCATCCATCAACAAGGGTGAGATCAAGGGCGCCATCAGCGCCTACCGCAAGGCCATGACGGGCGTTGCCTACAGCCCCGCGGAACTGGAAGAGGCAACGGACCGATTCCTGGGCGAGAACGTGTCCAGGGCCGCTTTCGACGCGGCAATCGCTCGCATGGAGCAAGACCTTGCCATGAAGAAGGGAACGGTCATGGCCGGCGCAAGCCCCGAAGCCGCATCCCGCTTCACGGAGCAGCGAAAGCAGAACATCGGGCAGGGTGCAGGCGTCGGAGGCGGCGCATCAAGCGTGGCCTTCAAGCCCGCGGGGAGATAGCCGATGCCCTTCATCGACCCGACCACCGGCCAGCCGATTGACCTTCCCGAGGCGGATGCCCAGCAGGCGTTCCTTGCTGGCAAGGTCGGTGTTTCGGGTGACGAAGTGCCCGTGCGCGACAGCATGGGCAACGTCGGAACCGTACCCGCTTCGCAGCTTCAAGACGCGCTGCAGTCTGGCGCCTACTCGCTGGCGTCCGATGGGGCGCTGCAGCAGGCGCAGCAGGCGGCCAAGTTCGGGACCACGGGTCAGCAGGCGCTCACGCTGGGCGAAACGGCGCTGTCCGGGCTCACGTTCGGTCTGTCGGACGCCACGCTTGGACACGCGCTCGGGCCGCAGTGGGGGCAGGAATCTGCTGGCAGGCGGCGAGAGAACCGCGCTACCGCCATTACGGGCGAAGTGGGCGGGATGATCGGCGGCGCGCTGCTCACGGGTGGCGAGGGGGCGCTTGCCAAGGGGCTGTCCGCACCCACCCGCTTCATCAGTGCAGCGGGCCGCGGCGTCGAGTCCATGGCAGCCCGCGGGCTTGCTGGGGCAGGCGAAAGCGGGCTTGCGCGACTGGCTCAAGCCACTGTCCCGCGCATCCTCGGAGGCGCCACGGAGGGCGCGCTGATGGGCGCGGGGCAAGCGATGTCCCAAAGCGCACTCGGCAACCCGGATGCCCGCGCCGAGGAACTGATCGCCCTTGGGGCTCTAACCGGCGGCGTCCTGTCCGGTGGGCTGGCCCTGGGCGGCTACGGCCTGCGCGCTGGCGCGAATGCGATGCGCCGCGGGGTCGGCGGGGCAGCAGACGGCACCGTCAACCTTGCCGAAGCCCTGGCCAACCGCGGCAAAGAGACGGCGCTGCGGCTCGAGCAGGACGCACAACGGGTCTTGCAGGAGAACAAGGGCGCCATCGGGGAATGGGCGGGCGACAGGGCTTTCAAGAGCACGGGCGGCATGATGAAGGAGCAGACCGCTCTGATGAATCTGCCCGCTGCCACCCGCGAGCGCGCCCAGCAGATGATGCTTGAGGAAGTCCCTGCGCTCGCTGGGAAGCAGAGCCTTGCGACGGTGGGCGTAGAGGAGATGGCGGGGCACCTTGGCACGCTCAAGAGCAAGGCCGGACAGCAGATCGGCGGGGTGCTCGGACAACTTGACGACGTAGCGAAAAAGACCACGGGCCAGATGGCCAACGTCGAAGCCATCGTCAAACACATCGACGATGTGATCCTTCCCGGGCTGAAGAACGCCCCGGAGAAGGTGCAGAACGTAGCGCGCGAATACGCCGCGGAACTGCGCAAGACCTACGGCACGTTTGACGATGCCGGCAACATGATTGCCCCGCCGCGTGCGACGTTGAAAGACCTGCACGAGCGGCGCCGCTACCTCGACAAAGAAATCTACGACAAGAACAGCCCGCTCAAGAAGAGCACCGCGAAGGCCGAAGTCTACTCGCAGATCCGCGATGCGATGGAGAAGCAACTGGAGGGCGACGCCGAACGCATCGCCGCCAAGGCATCGCCGGAACTGCGCGGCATCTACCAGAAAGCGAAGGTAGACTTTGCCGCCGCGACAACGCTTGCGAAGGCGGCCGAACGCGGCGTCAAGGGGCTACAGACGAACCGCACCGCGGGCTTGTCCGAGCACCTGACGGGCATGTTTGGAGGCTTCGCTGGCTCACTGGTCGGTGGCCCTATTGGCAGCGTCATCGGGGCAGGCGTAGGCGGCGCCGGCGCATGGGCTGGCAAGCACTACGGCGATCAGGCGCTCGCCGCGATGGCGTACAAGCTCTCCAAGGGCGCCAGCGTGCGCGAAGTCGCGGCCGAGATGAATCGACAGGTGCGCGACGGCGTGGCCGGGTACCTGGAGAAGTCCAATCTCGGCAGGCAAGCCCTCGATGCTGGCCGGCGCGTGCTCGATTCCGGGCGCGAGTCGGGCCGCAAGCTACTGGCCGAAGCGAACGACATGCGCCGGATTGCGGGCGATACAGCATCCCGTGCGGCCACGGGGACGCGCCGATTGGCGCAGCGCGGGGCGGTGCTCTCGCTGCCCGAGTACACGCAAACCCGTGCCGAGATCAGGGAGCAGAAGGGTCGCCCTGAATTGCTGGCCGCATCGGTACAAGCCACGGGGCTGCAGCACGCAGAACCAGACGTTGCCAAGGCCATGGTGAGCAACGCGCGGCGCATCAACGATTTTCTGGACAGCAAGCTCCCGCAGCAGAGCCTACGGCCGAGCCTTGCGGGCCCCAAGATGTTGCCTCCCACGGGGCAAGACCTCGCGAAGTTCTCGCGCTACCTGCGAGCAGCGAAAGACCCGCTTTCGGTGCTCGATGACCTGCGCGACGATGACCTCTCGCCCGAAGCCGTCGAAGCCCTGAAGACCTGCTACCCGCAGCTATACGGGGACATCACGGCCACGGTGATCGATGCGGTAGCCGATGCCGGCGAGTCGATGCCGTACGACAGGCGCATCACGTTGGGGTTGCTCTTGGGCGTGCCCACGGACCCGACGCTCACCCCCGAATACCAGCAAGCGATGGCAGCCGCGGACGCTGCCCCGATGCCAGAGCGAGGCAATCCAGCCCCGCGCCCGAACCCCAAGCCCGCGCCGTCGCGACAGACGGCAAGTGAAAGGATTGCCTCCCGATGACCGACCAAAATACGAAGCTCTTCGCCGCTGCTTCCGCGTGGACCGCGATCCCGCTGATCCAGCGAGACATCGAAAACTGGACCGCTGCGCAGCGCGATGCGTTCCTGCAGATGCTGCTGAACCGTTGCGAGTACGGCAAGGACAAGGCCGCTTCGGACCTTGCCATCGCAGTCGCGGCGGCTCAGGCCATCACAGGCGACGGAACAAAGGTCAAGCTGACCCCGGACGGCGGGTTGGCAGTGCGCATGAACAACCAGACCGGCGGCGTCTCGGTCAAGGGCAACGTGGTTTGCCCCTGCTACGACTGGACCGTGTCCCCGGGCACAACGACGCTGTCCAATCAGGTGCTCACGGCTGGTGCCGCAGCGAGCAACACCCACGCGGGGCGGCTTTACCTCTCGGTCACGGTCCCAGCCGGGGCGGCCACGGTGTCGGCATACTCCGACTCTGCACGCACGACCAAGGTGGCAGAGGGCGCGCTGGCTGACAACCTGGGAGGAACCGTCTCGCTTGTCGCTTCGGGCGGTTCGGGGCTCAGCTTCGACATCGACATCGAGGCGGGCGCGGTGGAGGACTTGACCTCTGCCACCTCCACCATGGGCGTGGCAACAGGCGTGGAGCTTACCGACACGAGCGCAATCAACGCGATCGGCGTCATCTACGAATCCGGCATTGCAGACGAGGCGGATGTGTGGGTCGTCGTCGCCGGCCACGCGTACGTGAGCATCCCGGCGAATGCTGCGGTTGCCTACGGTTCGTGGCTCATCTCGCACGGTACGAGCGGCGGTCACGCGGACTCGCTCTGGGCTGCGGATGCCACCAAGATCCAGCGCGGCATCGGCTGGGCCATGGAGCGCGCGGTTACGGCTGGCGCGGTCGGAACTGTCTTTGCGCAGCTCGAGCTGCGCGGAACGTGGGGAGTCTGATCATGAGCAAAGCATCTCCGATTCTTCGCAGCGAAGCCTTCCACAACGAGTCGGCCGCAACCCGTTACTGGCCCTCCGAGGACGGCGCGCGGCTGCTCGAGCGCTCCGATCTGATGCTGTACTTCGCCGTGTCCGGTGGGGTCACGGTGACGGTCGAATTCGCCAACACCCGGGACGACAATTCCCCGCCGTATTCGACCGACTGGCAAGACGTGACGGAGGACTTCAAGCTCGTCTCGGGCAAGCGCGGCGTCACCTACGTGGACTGCACGCGGCAGGGCGTCATCACGCTGCCCCGTGGCCGGTGGCGCATCAAGCGCGTGACCAGCGACGCGACCAATGACAGCCTCTTCGTCGCGCAGTCCGAAGCCGCCGGTGCTGGCGTCGGGCTCATCGCATCCGTGGACGCGCTGGCCTGTGCCGAGCGTCGCGCGGCTGCTACGACGACGCTGGCAAGCGACCCGCACGACTGGACCGCGTCCCCCGCCATGGCCGGCATCAACGTGGACACGGACGGGGTCTACAAAATCACGCTGGTCGGTGACGCGGTTGGGGACTTCATCACCCCCTACCTCGCAAAGGGCATCAACCACCCGTACGCGGTGAGCCGCATCTGGGCCACGGGCTCGCCTGCTGGGGCAAAGGTCACCCCCGTGACCCGATGAGCCCGGGGATTGGTTGCGGCTGCGGAGTGTGGACTGGTTCCCCCTCCCCCTGGACCCCGGCGGCGCTGGCGTCATTGGAAGCTGACTGGGACCCGGCGCTTGCGGTCATTGACACAGGCAAGGTCGCAAGCGTGCCTTGCATCAAGAGCCACACAGCACAGCAAACGGACCCGGCCAAGCGTCCGACCATTGTGACAAATGGAGGATTCGGCATCCTGCCATCGTTGCTATTCGACGGGACCACCTGGCTCGACATCGCTACCGCTATATCAGGCATCTCGGCCGGTCATGTGTTCGCGGTATTGCGTGCGTTTTCGGACCCCTCCGACGCGAGCCGCGCGCTTTGGAAATTCGGATCTGTTGGGGCCGGCAACACGTCGCATTATCCATTCACGTCGGGCGTCGTGTACGATTCGTTCGGCGCTTCGACGCGGCAAACCGTAGGCAATCCGGCGCAGAACTTGGCGTTGGCGCATTGCTACGAAGTTGTCAGCAAGGCCAATTCGTGGACGGCTAGGATCAACGGGACTGAGATATTCACGGTCGCTGGCACAACGGTCGGCTGGAATGCTTCGCAGCAAATCGCCAACAGCGCCCCCGACGCGACGAGCCCATGGAAGGGCTGGATTGCGCGGCTGACGATATGCAACGCCGAATTGACAGGCGCGGACTTGGCGTCGATGCGCGCTTATCTGACGCGCTACGGGGTGGCGTTNNGTTCGCATGAGACGCTTTGCACTGGCCCTGTGCCTCATCGGCTGATCCCCCCTCTCGGAGTGCCCGTCCTGCCCGCGCGCACCGGAGAAGGCTTCGCGCGTGGTGTGCGTGGACGAGGCTTTCGGCGCCGATACCGCAGCCGTGCAGCGAGCGGTACAGCGCTGGGATGCGGCCCTGTGCGGGGTCGTGCGGCTGAGCAGCAGAGTCGTGGACCCCATCACCGAACCGTGCGCGCTGACGGTGCTGCGGGTCGATCCTGCGTGGCAATGGGTCACGGCGCGACCGGCCAATAGCCCCGGCTGGTGCGACCCTGATCGGGGGCTGGCGTGGATCGTCACCCCGAGCGACGTGCAGGCCGTGGCAGAGCACGAGATCGGGCACCTCTTGGGGGCGAGCCACGAAACCCTCACACGCACCGTGCAGCCTTGCGTATCGCATGGGGCGGCGGCNNGCAGGCGGCGTATCAGCAGGGAGGCAAGCGATGATTGGCAGCGGATACATGTACGCGGCGCCGTCTCAGGACTTGGGTGGACTGGAGCCGTTCAAGCCGTTCGTGCCGGCGCAACCGTGGACGCCCGACCGATGCCGCGAGTTCATCGACAAGCTCATGGGGGCCGATGAATTCGACATCATGCGAGCGCTCGATCTGGTTGACGACGCCGCACGCCAGCGCGTGTTCGACTGGCTCAAGGCACGCATCGAAAGCGCCGGGCGGGACTCGGCGGGAAGGTAGGAAGACGTGAAGCAGATCGACATCTCTCGCAGGGTTTTCGTGCTGGTTGTGGTGGTCGGGGTGCTCGGGCTCACGGGGTGGCTGACCCACTCAAAGGCGATTCCCGAGACCATCACGACATCGATTTTGATCACGCTCGTGGCGACACTGCCAGCGCTGATCAATGCCATGGCCGGGGTCAAGACGGACGCGAGCAACGGCAACGGCACGAGCAGCCCGACCGCTACGACCATCCCGCCCAAGAGCGGCGGCGGCTCGAACGCGGTGCTCGCACTCACCTTGCCACTCCCCGCTCTGCTGCTTGGCGGGCTGCTGTCATGCACTGCAGCGCAGACCGAAGC
>DONB01000239.1:0-3774 GCA_003510325.1 Thiobacillus sp.
CCCGCCGGTGCCTTGTTCCGCCAACCGCATGAATAAGGAGTGGACATGAAAACCAGACTCGCCATCACCGCCCTCGTCGCTGCCGCCAGCCTCGCGGGATGCCAGGAAAATCCGGTGTCCGGTCGGAGCCAGCTGACGCTGGTGTCGGAAGAACAGGCGCAAGCCTCGTCGGCGCAGGCCTACACGCAGACGATTTCCGAAGCGCAGAAGAAAGGCAAGATCAGCACCGACGCCGCGCTGAACGCGCGCGTCAAGCGCATCACCGACCGGCTGATCGTGCAGGCCGGCAACATGTACGCGCCCAGCCGCGACTGGAAATGGTCGGTCGCGGTGATAGACGAACCCTCGCTCAACGCCTGGTGCATGCCCGGCGGCAAGATGGCGATCTACACCGGCATCATCGAAAAGCTGAAGCTCAGCGACGACGAAATCGCCCAGATCATGGGCCACGAAATCTCGCACGCCATCCTCGGGCACGGCCGCGAGCGCATGTCGCGCGCCATCGCCATGCAGGGCGGCATGACGCTCGGCTCCATCGTCGCCGGACGCGACCTCAGCATCCTGGCGCCGGTGGCCGACATTGCGCTGACCCTGCCCAACAGCCGCGAAGGCGAAAGCGAAGCCGACCGCTACGGCATCGAGCTCGCCGCCCGCGCCGGCTACGACCCGCGCGCCGCGATCCGGCTGTGGGAGAAAATGAGCGCCGCCAGCGGCAACGGCCCGCCCGTCTTCCTCAGCACCCACCCCGCGCCCACCAACCGCATCCAGGCACTGAATGCGCTGGTGCCGCAAATGATGCCCCTCTACGAGAAAGCACGATGACCATGGATTCCGCCCCCGTCGCCGACGACAAGAACGCCAGCCTCAAAACCCTGACCACGGTGATCTATGCGCTGTATGCGCTGGCGCTGTTTGCCGGCGTGTCCGCCATCGTCGCCATCGTGCTCAACTACATCAAGCGCGAGGAGGTCCAGGGCACCTGGCTGGAAAGCCATTTCAAATGGCAGATCAGCACCTTCTGGTGGAGCGTGGTGTGGTGCGTGGTGGGCTGGCTCACGTTCATCATCCTGATCGGCTGGGTCGTCTGGGGCGTCGCCTTCGTCTGGTTCGTCTACCGCATCGCCAAAGGCTGGCTCAACCTCAACGACAACAAGCCGATGCCGGTTCAGTAAGAACCCGCCCGGCCGAACCGCCGGGCGGCCTAGCCCAGCAAACGCTCCCACTCCTCGATCGGGATCGGCTTGCAGAACAGAAAGCCCTGATAGGCCATGCATTCGTTCTGCAGCAGGAACTCCCGCTGCGCCGGGGTTTCCACCCCTTCCGCAATCACCTGCAGGCCCAGCGAGCGGCTCATCGCCATGATGGCCCGCACGATGGCGGCATCGTTCAGGTCCACCGTCACGTCGCGGACGAAGGATTGATCGATCTTCACCTGATCCAGCGGCAGTCGCTTGAGATAGGACAGCGACGAATACCCGGTCCCGAAGTCGTCCAGGCAGAAGCTCACCCCCAGCGCAGTCAGCTGCCGCATCCGGCTGGCCACCGTATCGACGTTTTCCAGCACCACGCTCTCGGTCAGCTCGAGCTTGAGGCGGGCCGGATCGATGCCGCTCGACACCAGGCTGTGCTGCACCGTCGCGACGAAATCGGGCTGATGGAACTGGCGCGCGCTGACGTTGACCGACATCTGCAAGCGCTNNAAGCGCTGCGTGCGCGGATCGCGCTCCCAGGCCTTGAGCTGGGCGCAGGCGGTATCCAGGACCCATTTCCCGATGGGGAGTATCAGTCCGGTCTCCTCGGCCAGCGGAATGAAGTCGGCCGGCGGAACCAGATCCCGGTTCTCCGGCAGCCAGCGAATCAGCGCCTCCGCGCCGATCAGCTCGCCGTGCTGGTTGACCTGCGGCTGGTAGAAGAGCCGGAACTCGCCCTTGTCCAGAGCCTGGCGCAGCGCCGCTTCCAGCGCCATGCGCGACTCGATGGCCGCCTGCATCGCCGGATTGAAGAAGCGCACCAGATTNNCAGATTGCGGCCGCCATCCTTGGCCTGATAGAGCGCGACGTCGGCCTGCTTCAGCAGCATGTCGACCGACTCGCTCTGCCCGCTGAACAGCGTCAGGCCAATGCTGGTCGTGCTGTAGAAATTCGCTTCGCTGGCACTCAGGAAATACGGCTGGTTGAGCGCGAAGCGCACCTTCTCCGCGATCACCTCGGCCTGGCTGGCCGCATGCGTCTCGTCCTCGCCCAGACCTTCCAGCATCACCACGAACTCGTCGCCGCCCAGGCGGCATACGCTGTCCTCCTGGCGCACATTCGAAACCAGTCGCCGCGCCACCTCGACCAGCAGCCGGTCGCCGACATCGTGGCCCTGGGTGTCGTTGAGACTCTTGAAGTGATCCAGGTCGAGGATCATCAGCGCGCCGAACTCCCGGCTGCGCTCGCCGGCGACCAGGGCCAGGCCCAGGCGGTCCATCAGCAGCCGCCGGTTGGGCAGCCGCGTCAGCGCATCGTAGTACGCCAGGTCGCGGATCTGCTGTTCCACCTGCTTGCGTTCCGTGATGTCGCGCACCAGGCCGAGCACATAGGCCTGTCCGGAAAACTCGAAATAATTGGCGTTGATCTCCACCGGAAACAACTGCCCGCTGCGCGTCCTGTGGCAGCTTTCGAACGTCATCGCCTTCTCGGTCTTGAGCCGATCCCAGAAGGCCCGCCACTGCTCCTCTTGCGTGGTTTCGCAATCGACATCGATGACCCGCAGCTTCATCAGGTCGTCCCGCGTGCACTCCATCGCCCGGCAGGCCTCGTCGTTCACATAATGGAAATAACCCTGCTCGTCCGCCAGATAGGCGGCTTCCTTCACATGGTTCAACGCAAAGTTCACCAGCGCCAGCTGCCGTCCCACGCTCTCGCGTTCGGTGATGTCGCGCGCAACGCCCAGCACGCCGAGTATTTTTCCCTCGCGGTCGCGCAGGCGCGTCTTGATGGTCTCGAACATGAGCCGGCCGCCGTCGACCGCGGAGGCCACCCACTCCTCGTTCTGGACCGGCTGCTCCGATGCCATGGCCTGCAGATCGTGCTGTCGGAAATTGCGCGCCGCGTCGGGTCCGACAAAATCGAGATCGGTCTTGCCCACGATCCCGGACTCGGGCACCCCGAAAAACCTTTCCATGGCCGGGTTGCACATCCGGTAGACGCCGTCCGCATCCTTCAGCCAGACAAGGTCGGGAATGGTGTCCAGGATCATCTTCCGCTGGCGTTCGCTTTCTTCCAGGTTGCGGGTGACGATTTTCAGCTGGTCGTGCTCCTGCAGCAGCATGCTTTGCTTGAGCATGGCCAGCACGATCACCACCAGCGCGCCGATGTCGACAGCGCGGTTGACGGCCAGGGGAACGCCTTCATGGGGATCCGACAGGATGACCGCAAGACTGGCCAGCACGACAGCCACCAGCGGCAGCAGACGCAGGAAGCCTTCGCTCCAGCGCTCCCAGCGGACGTTGCGGGAGAGTTCGATCTTCCAGTTCAGCGTGGCCAGCCCCATTCCCATCACCGAGAGGGAAAACAGGCTGTTGAACCAGGCGCCGTCAAGGGTCGCGCCGTCCAGCGCCATGCCGTTCCACACCATCCAGCAGGTGCCGGTGACCAGCAGGGAAATCAGGAACAGCCAGTAGCTCCAGGAAAACCTCAAGCGCAGGGTGGGCGCGGCGATCAGGCCGATGCACGCCGCCGCGAGCATACTGGCCGGATAGGCCACCATCACGCAGAGCGGCAACAGCGCCAT
>DONB01000239.1:3830-22594 GCA_003510325.1 Thiobacillus sp.
AGGTCGGCCAGGCGGAAGGCCTCGATCAGCAGGCCGGCGGCCACGCAGGGGCCCAGCAACAGATAGAAGAGATCGGATGGCGACGGGAATCCGGCATAGCCCATCCAGCTTTGCACATTCCAGATGATCTGGCCGATCGCGTAGCCGGTCAGCCCCAGCGCGATCCAGCGCAGCCCCCGCACGCTGTCGGCATGCGCAGAGCGCCCCCCGAGCCACGCCAGCAGCGCCGCCGCGAGCGTGCCCGCCGTCCAGTGCAGGTTGTCGAAGAAGCGGATCCAGTGCGCATCCTGCGCAAGGCGGATGCCCGCCACCCCAACCAATAATCCGGTCACCCCGGCAATCAGCACCAGGCGCCGTGGCGCGAACAATCCGGTCCGGCTGTCATGCCCCATGAATCGAACGTCCTCCCGAAATGCACCTTCTGCGGCATTGAGGAAATCCGCACTGCCGATTTCCCGCTTATTGTTACGACCGGGTGCCGCTATGCGTCCTTTATACATAAGGGCGGCAGTCGTGTCAGCCCCGGCGCGCGGCGCCGCCGAAAAAATCCCGCTTGAAGGATAGAATCCGCCTGTGCGCCGGAGACGACATCTCGGCCTCCCGCCAACCGGAAAACTGCCCAGATGATCTCGCGTGCGCGACTCGTACTCGCCTGTCTCCTCGCAGGCCTCAGCCTTGCCGCGATGGCGAACGGTGTGCCGCCGCTGTCGTCCCGGGTGGCCGGCGGCGACCGCGAATACATCGTCCAGCCCGGCGATTTCCTGATCGCCATCGGCGCCCGCTTCGGCCTGCCGTCCACCCTGCTGGCGCGCGACAACGCCGTGGCCTACGAAGCGCTGATCCATCCCGGCCAGCGCTTGCGCATCCACAATCCCCACATCGTGCCGGCCGTGATCGACGACGGCATCCTGATCAACATCCCGCAGCGCATGCTGTTCCACTTCAGCCGTGGCACGCTGCTGGCCGCCTATCCCGTCGGCCTCGGCAAGCCCGACTGGCCCACGCCCACAGGCGAATTCGAGATCGTCACGCGGGAAGCCCACAAGGCCTGGAAAGTGCCGCTGTCGATCCAGGAGGAAATGCGCCGCGAGAACCAGATCGTGCTGGAAGAAGTGCCGCCCGGCCCCGACAATCCGCTGGGCGCCCACTGGCTCGGGCTGAGCCTCTGGGGCTACGGCATCCACGGCACCATCGCGCCGTCGAGCGTGTACCGCTTCCGCAGCCATGGCTGCATCCGCCTGCATCCGGACGACATCGCCGAACTCTTCGAGCGCACGCGTGTCGGAACACCGGGCCGCCTGATCTACCAGCCCGTGCTGCTCGCCGTCGCCGACGACGGCCGCATCCTGCTCGAGGTCCATCGCGACATCTACGAGCGGGGCTCCGACCTGGCGCAGACCGTACGCGACATGGCCGGAGCCCATGACTTGATCCAGGNNCAGTGGGCCGCACGCGCAACCCGCCACAAGGAACGCCATGAAGCACCGCATCGACCGCCGCCGCTTTCTCAAACTGGGCCTGCTCCTCCCCGCGCTGCCGCTGCCCGCATTCGCCGCCGATCTCTCCGCGGGCGAACGCCGGCTCGGCCTGCACAACCTGCATACCGGGGAAAAGCTCGACCTGCCCTACTGGATCGAAGGCGACTACCTGAGCGAATCGCTGGCCGACATCAACCGCGTCCTGCGCGATCATCGCACCGGCCAGGTGGCTGCCATCGACACCGGACTGCTCGACCTGCTGCATCGCGTCCAGACCGCAGTGGGCAGCGCCCGCCCGTTCGAAGTGATTTCCGGCTACCGCTCGCCCGCCAGCAACCGGATGCTGACCGAGCACTCCGCCGGCGTCGCCAAACGCAGCCTGCACATGGACGGCAAGGCCATCGACGTGCGCCTGCCCGGCGTTCCCCTGGCCGAGCTGCGCCGGGCCGGCCTGCTGCTGAAAGGCGGCGGCGTCGGCTATTACCCGGAATCCAATTTCGTGCACCTGGACGTGGGGCGCGTGCGCACCTGGGGCGCCTGAGCCTTCGGAGGGGGTAGCCCCTCTTCTCGCCTTTCCTTTGAATCAAGCCTGCCTATACTGGATCACTTCACGCGCCGGTTCGTGAAGCTGCCCCCACATCCGGTTTTCCGGGCGGCGCCATGCCGCTTCAACCTGGCGGGAACGATATGTACGGATCCTACAATCACGGCTGGATGCTCGATGGATGGGGCGGCATGCTGTTCGGCGGCCTATGGATGCTCCTGATCTGGGGTGTGCTCGTCCTGCTGTTCGTCGCCTTGCTGAAGCATCTGTTCGTCAGACCCCAGGACCCCGGTGGCCGCACACCGGATACGCACACGCCGCTCGACATTCTCAAGGAAGCCTACGCCCGCGGCGAAATCAACCGCGAGGAATTTCTGCAGAAACGCGACGACCTCCTGGAAAAATAGGAAAGANNCGCCATGTCAGTCGGCTTGCTGCCTGCAGCCTCGCCCTCGCCTTGATCGGAGCGGCTCCGGCCCTCCATGCCGAGCAGACCACCCGCCCCTGTCCGGATGGCCCGGGCATGATGGGAGGCTATGGAATGGGGCCCGGAATGGGCGGCTACGGGCCCGGCATGATGGGCGGCCCCGGCATGATGGGCGGATACGGCATGGGCCCCGGGATGGGTGGGGGCTACGGAATGGGCCCGGGGATGATGGGCGGCTATGGCATGGGACCCGGCATGATGATGGGACCGTATTGGGGCAGCGGGCTCGACCTGACCGACGAGCAGCAGACCCGGATCAACAAGATTCAGGACGACACCCGCACATCGCACTGGAACCTGATGAAGGACATGATGAACCAGCAAGCCAGGCTGCGTGACCTGCATCTCGCCCCGAAGCGGAACGATGCCGCCATCGACTCGGCCTACAAGGAAATCGGCAAGCTCCAGCAGCGCATGTACGACACCTCGGTGCAGGCGCAAAAGCGCATGGAGGCCATCCTGACCAAGGCGCAGCAGGAAAAGCTGCGCACCCATTGGCGAAAAGGACCGGCGCCCGCCCAATGAGCCCCCCTTCCTCGCGCCGGGCCTGACGCACGCACCGCCCGACCCGGCGGCATGAGGTACCGGCCTCCGATCCGTCAGCATGAAAGAAATCCTCCCCGGGGTATTCCACTGGAAGACCTTCCACGAAGGCATCCAGGCCTATGTCCACTCCTGTTACGTCAACGCCACCGACCCGCCGGTGCTGATCGACCCGCGCGTGCCGGCGCAGGGCATCGAGTGGTTCGCGGCGCACGGCGCACCGCAGCACGTCTACCTCACCAACCGCCACCATTACCGCCACAGCGATCGCTTCGCCGCACGCTACGGCGCCCAGGTCTGGTGCCACAAGGACGGCCTGCACGAGTTCACCCACGGCGAACCCGTCAGGGGCTTCGCCCACGGCAAGATCCTGCCCGGCGGCGTGCTGGCCCTCAAGGTCGCGGCGCTGTGCCCCGAGGAGACCGCGCTCCATCTGCCGCTGCACTGCGGCATCCTCAGCCTCGGCGATGCCATCGTGCGCGACGCGCGCGGCCGGCTCGCGTTCGTGCCGGACGCCTACATGGGCGACGACCCCGAAGCCGTCAAACACGGGCTGCGCAAGGCCTTTCTCAAGCACCTGCGCGAACGCGAGTTCGACCACCTGCTGTTCGCCCACGGCGCGCCGTGGATCGGCGGCGCCCGGACGGGCCTTGAGACATTTCTGGCGGGTCCGGAATGTCAGGGCTGCTAGCTTGAACGAGAGGAGGCGGCATCCTCCGACCCCGAAATAAAAGAGCCGGGCAATGTGCCCGGCTCTTTTTCGCGGCGTGGATGTCGCTTACATGCGGCCCAGATCCTCGATCGCGTCCACCACCATGCCGGTGCCGACCGCGATCAGCAGGATNNCCACGCGGTGGGGCACATCGTAATAAACCACGTCCCGCGGCAGCGGCCGGCCCCGTTGCCATTTTTTGGCCTGGCCGGGCGGCATGCAGCCATTGTGCTTTTTCGCCAGCCCCGGCGGACAGCGGCCGTGCTTGAAGCTGTCCTCGTAATACTCGCGCACGACAGCGCGCTCGTGATCGCCGAAATGCACGCTCACCCGCACATCGCTCCCGCCATCCCGGCGGTCGTCACGACGGTCGCCGCTGCGCGGGCCTTCGTCGCGCTGGCCCTGGGCGTTCTTGCCCGGCTTGCCGTTGCCGACCCATTCCGGCTTCTCGGCCAGAACCGGGCCGGCGGCGAAGAGCCCGGTCACGAACAAGGCCAGGGCGAATTTTCTGTGCAGGGGTGCTCGCATGCTTCTTCTCCGGTATCAGTATTGATCGATTGCCCACGCATGGGGGTTCCCATTCGAAGGCCTGACCATACTAAAACATCTTCGGACGAATACGCATCGACTAGCCGCTGCGCGGAGAATATAGCGGGCCGGGCGAACAACCCGGTCTTGCCGATGGCCCCTCCTGCCACACGCGCGGCCCGCACACACTCATCCGCGGCGGGAAGCGCAGAGCGGCTTCCGCCACGGCACCCGTCGGCGTATCCCGCTCCGCTTACTTCAGCGGAATCAGTTCCACCCGACGGTTCATGAAGCGGCCGTCCGCCGTCGCATTGTCGGCCACCGGCTGCGATTCGCCGTAGCCCTTGATGCTCAGACGGTCGGCCGCGATGCCCTTGTCGACGAGGTAATTGCGCACGGCTTCGGCGCGGCGCAGGGACAGGCCCTGGTTGTATTCGTCGGTGCCGATGCTGTCCGTATGGCCTGCGACCTCGACCTTCACATCGCCCCATTCCTTCAACGTGGCGGCGCTGCGGTCGAGCGCCTCGACGTCGTCCTGGCGGATGGCCGAGCGATCGAAATCGAAATTCGCGCCGCGCAGTTCCAGCATCCTGGGCGGAGGCGCCGCCTCCGGGGCCGCCGCCAGGGCTGCTGCGGGTGCCGGCCGCTGCGAAGGTTCGGCCGCGGCCGCTGCAGGCAGCGGGCAGCCGTCCTTGTCGACCTCGACGCCGCGCGGCGTGTCGGGACACTTGTCCATGTAGTCGTATACGCCGTCGCCGTCGCTGTCGAGCACCGGGCAAGGCGTGTCGAGCAGCTGGCGCCCCGGACAGCCGATGGTCCGGAACAATTCATGACCGATCGTATAGCCGGTCGGGCTGGCGGCATTGCGGGGATCGTAGAAGAGACCATCGGCTGCATGGGACGCGGCCATCCCGAGCAACAACAGGGCCGCACCCAGCGTAGCGGAAACAAGAGAAGTAAAACGCATGACTGGCTCCTTTCGCGAATCCGGACCGAGCCGGGGTTCTTTAGGACATTCATTGCGTTGCGGGGATGACAGGCCGAACCGGCGTTCAAACCCGTGCTCGGCACAGCCGATCAACATCAACAACACTTTCAGACTAGCCAGTGTCAGGGTTTATTCAATGCGGGCCGGCGGGGGNNGCGTCCGCATGGCCCGCACAGCGGCATCAGGCGATCCCGCGCCACATCATTCCGGCCAGCGCCAGCGTCGCGCACGGCGCCCATACCCAGCGCAGCTCGGAACGCAGCACATCGAGGCCGCGCCGCGAGAACAGCGCAGAAGGCCGCAGCGGCGACACCTCGATCACCCGCCAGGGCAGGAAGAAACGCCGCGACGAAAACGGGCTGAAGAGCGCGACGCCGAGGCCGCCGTTGGTCGTCGCATCGATCAGCCCGTGCGACGCGGCGCTGACGAACAGAACGCCGAACGCGACCCACGGCTCGACGCCCGGCGCCGGCGCAAGCCATGCGCCCGCAGCGGCCAGCGCCGCGGCCAGCGGCAGCGAATGGGTGAAACCGCGGTGTCCGAACGGATGGTCGTAGGGGATGCCGAGCCCCATGCCCAGCGCGTCGATATCGGGCAGCACGGCGAGGATCAGCGCCCACGCCAGCAAGCCCGGCGGCACCATGTCGGATCCCAGCGCCAGGGCCATCGCCAGCGGCACGGCCGGATGGGAAAACGGCGTCGCCAAGACTCAGCCGTGCAGGCGGATCAGGGTTTGCGGCCGGACTCGGCGCAACGGATTATCGCCGCGTGGGTTTTCAGTTGCAGGCAGCGGCGCATGTCGGCGCCCTGCCGCCGGACCGTCTGGCGCACCGTCGCCTGCTCCTGCTCCTGCTCCTGAACCTGGACCGGCGCCGGCGCCGCAACCGGCTCGGCCGCGCCAGCCGACTCCTGCTGCCCGCCCTCCTGCGCCATCGCAACGCTCGCCGCGCACAGCAGCGGCAGAATCATCCATCCGGTTGTCGTTTTCATGATGCCCTCCTGTGGAAAACTCCATTCAAGAATAGCCGGCCGGCGCCGGCTCGCAGCGCATCGCGTCGCCCACACGGATCGGCCCGCCCGCCAGGATGCGCGCATTCATCCCGCCGTGGCCGCGCATCGCGTTGAAGCCGCCCGGCCCCAGCACCGCTTCCATGCGCGAGCAGGGATCGCAATGCCCGGTCAGCTCCAGCACCACGGACTCGCCGATGCGCAGCACCAGCGGACGGTCGCGGAACAGCGCATGCGCGGCCAGCAGGTTGAGTCCCGACACCACCAGGTTGCGCCGCAGCCAGGCCGCGTCGACTTGAGCCCGCCCCGTCAGCGCCGCCACCACCGGCAGATGCTCGGCCTGGATCAGCGTCACCTGCCGCTTGCCGCCTTCCACCCGGCTGCGCGACGGCTGGGCGTAGTGGTCGCCTTCCAGCCCCAGCCCGGCAATCGCCCGCACCGATTCGGCCGCGACCACCTCGCCGCGGCGCTGGGGACGAAGACAGATGGCCTCGATGCGGCCCTCGCGGGGAAAGCGCGTCGTCAGGTCGCGCAGGCCCAACGCGTCAGCCGGCACGTTCGAATCCGGTTCCGAACTCATGCGGCAAGCCGCTGGATCAGCCAGATCGCTCCGCCCACCACGGCGAGGCAGATCAGGCAGGCGAGGACGATCTTGGCGAATTTCGGCATCCGCTGATGGTATGCCAGTTCGCTATCGGGTGCCGGCCGGATAGCCCACCGACTGCGCGAGGATGATGCGCTGATGCTTCTTCAGTCCCAGGGCCGCGCCCAGCGCGTCGCGGTCGATCAGGCCGCGCACCACCGCCGCCAGGCCGGCCGAGGCGCAATACAGATACACGTTCTGGGCGATGAAGCCGGCGTCGGTGGCGCTGTAGAACGCCTTGTCTTCCGCCCCGGCCCCGCTCATCCGCTCGAGGTCGGCCACGTACACCAGGTTCACCGGCACGGTGGCGACAAAATCCTGCACCCCCGCCAGCGGGCGGAGGTCGCCGTCCGCCACCTTGATCAGCGCATGGCTGGGCGGGTCGTAGCGATAGGCGCCGTCGGCGGTCGTCACGTACACGTCGATCTCGCGCCAGTCGTGTGCCGTAGGCGCGGTGCGCTGGCCCGACTGCGGCCGGTTCACCCCGTTGGCCGCCCACAGCAGGTTCGACAGTTCCTGCGGCGGCAGCGCCCTGCCGGCAAACTCCCGCGTCGAATGCCGCGCCTGCAGCGCCTGCATCAAGGACATGCCGCCTGCCGTTTCGGGCGGCGGCAGCCTGATCTCGCCGGTGTCCTGCGCCAATCCTGTTCCCATCGTGCTCATCATCGCCACTCCCGCGATTCGCCACCATTCCATGTCTGTGTCTCCCTTGCAGAGAACGCGCGCCTGTCTTCAATCTAGCCGTGCGCCGACGCGGAGCAAGCCCGCCCGCAGATGCGCGGCGCAAAACCGTCTATTTTCAAGAGTCGACCTACACGCGAGGAGAACGACATGGCTGTCGTGAACATTGGCCACTACTACGCCGAGTGGATGCCTTCCGGCTCGCCCGACAAACCCGGCCGCGGGCGCATCATCCTGCGCAGTTCAACGCGGCTGACCGAGCTGTTCCGCCTGACCAACCTGGGCTCGGAGGACTACCGCAATCTGCTCCACATGCTGCAGACCGAAAAGCCGGTGTTCTGGGACAGCGAGGCGGGCTGGCTGCGCACCGCGCATCCGCAGATGCACGACGCCGAGCCGGTGGGGGAACGCGAAGGCAACTGAACGCATCTTGCCCGGCTGCTGCCTACAGCCGTTTGCACGGGCCGGGCCGATCAGGCCGGCGAGGATGGAGTCCGCCGCGCAGGCACGTCCGCCATGCGCATGTCAGACCGGGCGCNNATCCGGGTAGCGCGGGCAGCCCCAGAATTTTGTACCCGCATGCTCGCCGTTCTTGGCCTTGCGCATCACCATCCGGGTCTGGCACACCGGGCAGAACGGCGCGCCCGTCGTCATCACGCTGAGCGGATCGCGAAAGAAGCGGGCGGGCGCCCGCACCCCGCGCACCAGCGCACGCAGCGCCTGGCCATCCATCAGCTCGATGTTCACGTCGCGGGCAAACGCATGGGCTTCGTCGGTAAACACGCCGGACGTCAGCGCAAACCCGCCGATCGCGCCGCGGGCCGTCATCACCCCATTGAGTTCGCGCACCGCGTTCACCCCCACCCGGGGAGCGCGCCACTGTTTGCAGTGCACCAGGAAGATCGCGCCAGCCTTTTTAAGCACCAGATCGCCCCCGCCTCCGGCACCGCCGCCGCCCGTCTCGATCACCGAGTAGCCCCTGCGCCGGAACGCCTCGCCCACCAGAGCCTCGAACTGATGCCAGCTCATCGCGTTGAACGCACCCTGGCCGGGGCCGATCGTCGTATGCGATGCCCCGCGCCTGGATCGCCCATAGGCGGACAGGCCCGCGCCCGCCAGGAAAAGGAAGGGCACCAGATACTGGCCGACCCCCGCCAGCGTCTGCACAAGATTCCAGTCGACGAAGCCACCCAGCTTTCCGGCCTGCGCGACAGCCGTCACGTCGTACGTCGCCAGGCCATGCAGCCCCAGATACGCCGCAATCGCGAACACGACCCCCACCCACCAGGGGAGCTTGCTGGCGATCTCGACGACGCCTTCATATGGGCTGTGTTTGCGTTGTGCCAATTGCTGTTTTCCTGGCGATCGTTTCCCAATCAATGGATGGTTCAGCTACACATGCACGGCGAACGATTTGTCCGGAAACACCGGCAAAGCCGGTCGGCTTCGCTCAGGGGTTTTTCCGGTTGATCAGGTTCACCACCACCCGGGTGAGCACGTCCTTTTCATCCGGCCGGCTTTCGGCAATGAGCAGCGTCATGGCCACCAGCGCATTGTCGGCGATTCGCTTGCTGCCGTCGACCCGGTACAGCGCCTGGTTCTTCTGCAGAAACCACAGGAACAGCGCCGCCGCGATGCGCTTATTGCCGTCGACGAAGTGGTGGTTCTTGACCAGAAAATACAGCAGGTGCGCCGCCTTTTCTTCCAGGCTGGGGTAGACCTCCTGCCCGCCGAAAGTCTGCATCACGGCCGAAAGCGAACCCTCCAGCCCCTCGTCCTTTTCCCGTCCGAACAGGCCGGTGGCGCCGAAGCGCTCGCCCATGCGCACGATCACCTGGCGCGCCTCGTCCAGCGCCAGCGCCGCCACCGGGCCGGGCGACACCTCGCCCAGGCGCACCCGCTGGTGGTCGTAGTCGTCCAGCACCTCCAGCGCATTAGCGTAGTCCGCCACCACCTCGAGCAGCGCGGTCGCCTCGTCGCCGCTCAGCGTGCGGCGATGCGCCACGTCGGCGACCAGGCGCACTGCCTGGTTGAGTTCCTTCAACCGCCGCTCATGTACGGTGTAGCCCTGCACCAGATGCTGGCGCAGCACGTTGGTGGCCCAGATGCGGAACTGGGTGCCGCGCAGGGAGTTCACCCGGTATCCAACTGAAATAATGGCGTCCAGATTGAAGTACTCGACCTGATAGGTTTTGCCATCAGCCGCAGTTGTTGCATTTTTTGCAACAACTGCCGTGCGCTCCAATTCGCCCTCCTTGAAGACATTGCGGAGGTGCCGGGAGATCACGGACTTGTCCCGCCCGAACAAATCAACCAGCTGATTGAGCGAAAGCCACACCGTCTCCCGCTCCAGCCGCACATCCAGCGCCGGCCCGCCATCGGCCGCCCGATACAGAACGATTTCACCCAGCCCAGTGCTCATCGTGATGCCTCCCCATTCAAACCGCCGTCATATGGCCGCCGCCCGGGCACGGCCGTTTCAGCGCGCGTTCACAGACTCCTGCCGCTGCGGATCACCCCCACCGCGATGCCCTCGATGACCAGCTCCTGGCGCTTGAGGTCGACCACGATGGGCTCGAAGTCGGGGTTTTCCGGCAGCAGTTGCACGGTGTGGCCGCGCTTCTGGAAGCGCTTGACCGTGACCTCGTCGCCGATCCGCGCCACCACCACTTGCCCGGCCTTGGCCTCGGCGCTGCGGTGCACCGCCAGCAGGTCGCCGTCGAGGATGCCGGCGTCCTTCATGCTCATGCCGCGCACCTTCAGCAGATAGTCCGCGCGCGGCGAAAACATCGCGGCGTCGAGCTGGTAATGCCGCTCGATGTTCTCTTGCGCCAGGATCGGGCTGCCTGCGGCCACTTGGCCGACCAGCGGCAGACCGCCGCCGCCCTTGAGCCGGATGCCGCGCGACGTCCCCGGCACCAGATCCAGCACGCCCTTTTTCGCCAGCACCTTGAGATGCGCCTCGGCCGCGTTGGGCGAACTGAAGCCGAAGCGCCGCGCAATCTCTGCGCGCGTCGGCGGCAGGCCGGTGGTCTCGATCCACTCGCGGATCAGGTTCAGGATTTCTTCCTGGCGGCTGGTCAGATCTTTCATGGGGCTTCCTCCAAATACTGTATGCATGTACAGT
Source organism: Thiobacillus sp. (assembly GCA_003510325.1). Lineage (GTDB taxonomy): Bacteria > Pseudomonadota > Gammaproteobacteria > Burkholderiales > Thiobacillaceae > Thiobacillus. The sequence continues at coordinate 14,570 of DONB01000239.1, forward strand.
TGTATGTGTGTACAGTATAAATACCGAATCCGGAAAACGCTACTGCGCGGCCGCCCTGTCGCCCGCGCAGCCAAACAGGAGAACCCTCATGATGAAACTCGGAAAGATCAGCCCCCTCGCCTTCAGCCGCATGAAGCAGCGCGGGATTTCCATCGACGCACTGAACGATCTGCTCGCCCATGGGCAAATCGAAAAGCAGTTCGACGGCGCGCAGGTGGTGTACCTGGACAGCCCCGTCCCCGGCCCGACCTGGAGCGGCCGCCCGGCGCCCAGGCTGTATGCGGTGGTGGATGCGGCAGGCGAGGTGCTGACGGTGGAGAAGCGGGTGCGGCTGAGGGGGTAAGCGCCACCAGTGTCACAGCCCGCCCCTTCGGACGCCGGCAAACTTTTCTTGTAAACACGTACCAATATTGGTACATTTCAATGACCAAGCCCGCGCTAGATGTTCGATTCTTTCAGACCGACGCCGGAGCAGAACCGGTGCGCGACTGGCTGAAAGAACTGCCCGCCGCCGACCGCAAGGCCATAGGCGAGGATATCAAGACCGTCCAATTCGGCTGGCCTCTGGGTATGCCCTTGGTCAGGCACCTGGAAGGCGATATCTGGGAAGTGCGCATCAGGCTCGACAACAAGATCGCACGGGTATTGTTTTCGCTGGAAGGATCGATGATGGTGCTGCTGCACGGCTTCATCAAGAAACAGCAAGCCACCCCGAAGCCGGATCTGAACCTGGCGAAGGATCGGCTGAAGCAACTGAGAGGCAAATAGGTCATGGGCAAGCAGAACATCGGCAGCAGCTTTGACGACTTCCTTGAAGAAGAAGCCATGCTGGAAGAAGTGACCGCCGTGGCTCTCAAGCGCGTCATCGCCTGGCAGATCGCCGAGGAAATGAAAGCCCAACAGCTCACCAAAGCGCGGCTTGCCACCCGCATGCACACCAGCCGAGCCGCCCTGGCNNCCCTGGACCGGTTGCTCGACGAAAACGACCCCGGGCTGACGCTGACCACTCTGGCCAGCGCAGCTGCTGCGCTGGGGCGGCGAGTCGACATCCGACTGACCACCCCTGCCAAGCCCGTCAAAACGGTTAAAGCCAAAAAGAGCCTGAGTGTCGGCAAGAAAGTCCTGCGGACGGTTGAGAAAACCTGCGGCTGACCGCCCGTAAAACCGCTTCAGCCGCCCTCGCCCTCCGCGGACCGTTCGCGGTGCCGGCCCACCCACTGCATCGCGGCGGCGATCAGCAGGATCGCGAGGAACAGCGCATAGGGCGCGTACTGGTTGACGGCCGACGCCCAGACATTGAGCTCGTTCAGCAGCAGCGCCCACACGCCGATCGCGATATAGGTCGACACCAGCACCACCGCCAGATTTACCCAGGGGCGCAGGCCGATCAGAAATCCGATGATCGCCCCCACCACCGGGCCGGTCATCCAGAACGGCGCAAACACGAACACGAACAGACCGGCGACGCCGAACTTGCGCACCACGCCCCCGCTCGACTTCGCCGCGCGGTGGATGCGCATGATGAAAGGCTCCAGCGTGCGCAGCCTGATCAGGTGCCGCGTGCTCTGCACGAACAATGGATAGATCACCAGCACCTGGATCGTCTCGATCAGGATGTTGAGGGGCACCACCTGGGCATGACCGAACCCGCTCGCATAGCCGAAGGACATTCCCGCCTCCCGGCCGATGATCAGGTTCAGCCCCGTCATGATCGCGTAGGGAAGAATGTGGTCCGGATACAGATGCCACCCGATCCCGAACGCCAGCAGCATCAGGCCGGTGAGCGCCAGGCCCATGCCCAGCATGCGGCCTTCGGGGCTGGCAAACAGTGTTTCACGCATTCTGGTCCCTTGGTCCTCCACCCGATGCGTGGAACTGTGCCAGAACCGCGGTCTTTATGGAGGCCTTTTCCGGTCACGCAGTGCGATTCTTTTTCGTCGCGCCGGCCGGCCTGTTCACCGCGCACCGCCCGGCACAGGCAACAAAAAACCCCGGCATGCCGGGGTTTCTTGATTCAGCCAAAGCGCGTTTACGCAGCCTGGATGTTTGCCGCCTGCTTGCCCTTGGGGCCGGGGACGACATCAAAGCTGACGCGCTGGTTTTCCTGCAGCGACTTGAAGCCGCCAGCCTGGATCGCCGAGAAGTGCGCGAAGAGATCCTCGCTACCGCTGTCCGGCGTAATAAAACCAAAGCCCTTGGCGTCGTTGAACCACTTAACAGTACCTGTTTCCATTGTGTATTTCCTTTAATAAACCTGCTTGGGCAACATGCCCGATCCATCGAATACCAAGGAAAAGTCGACAACCAGAGGTACCGCTAAAACATCTTGAATTCTACAGACGCATGTCTGAGGGCAGTTTGGCGAATAAGTTCAACTTTATATAGGGAGTCGCCGCGCACCAGCCCCAGATCAGGCCGGGCGCGTGCCTTTGCAGCCGGGGTATTGAGAACAGCCCCAGAATTCAGTGCCCGAATTCGCGCCACGCTTGGCTGTGCGCCACACCATCGCGCTGTGGCAAACCGGGCAGGCGGGCGAATCAGCCGGCGTTGCAGCCGGTGAAGCCGCAGCAGCCTTTGCAGGAGCACTCACCCCGCGTATCAGTGCGTGCAGCGCTCTGCCGTCCATTAGCTCGATGTTGCGGCCCTCGGCAAATGCCCGCGCCTCATCCGTAAACACGCCGGACGTCACCACAAACCCACCCGTAGCGCCCTCCGCAGCCATCGCCCCATAGAGTTCACGCACCGTAGTCACGCCTACCTTGTAAGCTTTCCACTGCTTGCACTGCACCAGAAAGGTCTCGCCATCCTTCTTCAACGCCAGGTCGATCCCGCCATCGGCGCCGCCGCCACCGGTCTCGGTCACCGCGTAGCCCTTGCGCCGGAAAGCCTCGCCCACCAAAGCTTCGAACTGCTGCCAGCTCATATCGTTGAGCGCACTGCGCTCGGGACTGGCAGCCACCTGCTCATGCAATGCACGGCGCTTGTGGCGACCGAAGGCGGACATGGCCGCGCCCGCCAGGAAAATGAGTGGCAACAGATACTGGCCAACTGACGCCAGTGTCTTGAAAAGGGTCTGGCCGACAAAATCTCCCATCTTCCCGGGCTGAACGACTGCTGTTACATCACTGGCAGCCACGTTGTGCAGCCAAACATACGCAACAATCGCAAGCGCCGCTCCCACCCACCAAGGGAGCTTGCTGGTTATTTCAATCAAATCTTCTGCGAGGTTTTGTCTACGGCGTGCCATGATTTTCCTGATTGGTTTGCTGAGTGCGATGCAACAACAAGACAGGCTGGTGAAGTCAAAGCCCCTCGTAATAAGCTCGTACTTTAGCCGCCATCAACTCACGGCGGCGCTTGAGATAGTCATCGAACTGCTCCACATCCATGCCCATGATTTCTTCGGGTACGCAGTTGGAAGCCAGGTTGGCCTTCAGCGTATCCATATCGGCAATCGACCCGTATTTCAGCGGTTTGCCGTTGCATTGCGCCTGAATGTCAGAGAAGTAACCACGCGGCGGTTTGTTTCCGATCTTGATGTTGATCTCTTCCTGCGTGTAGGCGTAGTTGGCGATCTGGTTGTACTGACTGCGCGAGAGCCCGGCTTTCTTGAGCGGGTCGCGCGGAAATATGTGATGGATGTCACCGAGGTGACTGACCAATTCCCGCACTGTGATGTCCTTGGATAGAAGACCCTTGTCGTTGGCGCGAACCTGGGCAGCCACGAATACCCAAAAATAAGGACTGCTGGTACCCGAAGTTTCCAACTTTTGCTCCAAGCCCACCTCCCAGAATGCCGTGGACAACTCAGCCTGCTCCACCCGATTTAGTATTTCAGCGAAGTCGCCCTCCGCAAACTGTCTGATGTCATTGTCGAACTGGCTTTCCGAGCTACTGGAATAGCGGCCAGTCAGTACCGACATCACGAACCAGCGGCGCACCAGAGATTCGATTTTTCCGTCATTGACACCCTGAGCCCGCAACCTCAAATACACGATGTAGGCGAAATTCAATGCACTTTGAGTGCGGATCATCGTGCTGGTGATGAAGCCCGCCGATTTGATAATCATCACAAATCGCTTGAAGTGAGATTCGTTGATGAAATCCAGCACGCCTTCATTCAGCCTGGCGAATGAAGCCTCGGCGATTGCTTCCTCGTAGTTCTTTGTTTCGAAATTCCGACCTGACAACAAGCTCACCAAATCGGCCAGCTTGCCTCGCCCAAATTCGCTGGTGAACGCAACCCGCAGCAAGTCGTTGTAACTGGGGTCGTAGAGATCATCGCTCTCGTTGCGCAACCAGGCCATTTTCTGGAAATAAGGCGAGTCAGCAAACTCGGCATCATTGTCCTTGATGAACCCATAGAACTCCGGCGCCACAGCTAGATGGCAAAAATAGTCGATGCACTTCCTGAGCTGCTGGCCGCCGTAGCGCAGGTCGGCGGCGATCTTGGACATGACGAAGTCCGCCTGCGACAGCACCGTGCCCTTGGAGTTGATGCGAATGAAGATTTCCGTGACCGTCTCGATATCCAGGTCGTGGGACAGCTCGATCAGGCCGATCTGCTTCTTGGCGATGTCGGTCAGGTTGGCCAACGCCTCCTCGACCCTATCCTCGTCGGCGTCCGGGTTGGCATCGAGATAGGTGCGGATCGCCTTGGTCAACTTGATCTCGCCGCCGACCATGGGCGCGATGTCAGGAATCCAGGCTGCATTCTTGGTAATGGCGGGGTTGCTCACCTCGAAGCGCTCCTCGATGGGGTGGAAGGCAATCGAGATGCGCACCTTGCGGTATTCCTTGTTGACCACGGGCTGGCCCAGCACCGCTGCCGTGAGCGCCGTGATGCGCTGCTGGCCGTCGATCAGGATCATCTTGCCAGAGGCCGTGCTGCCGTCTTTCAGCTTTACATCCGGGTTGCGCCAGGCGATCAGGTAGCCGATCGGAAAGCCCTGATAAAGAGAATCCAGGAGGTCTCGCACCTGAGAAGCATCCCATACGAAGGGGCGCTGGATTTCGGGAATGGCGATCTCGCCCTCGCGGACCTTGGAGAGGACGCTCTCGATCAGGTATTGGTTGACGGCGTATTTCTGGGTTTTCATTAGAGGCTACCTACCAAGCTTCGTAAACCATTCCAGTGTCGAGGGTGGCACGCCTTCATCCTTCACTATGCCGTCGCCAGTTGGTCGGAACAGGGCAGCAAGGACGGTGCTGATGTTGTCACCCTTAGGTAAGTCATCGTTGCGGATCAGCGCCAAGTAGGTCTTGGCCATCGTCACGCGCTCCGCAGCATCGTTCTCAAGATGGAGATTGCTAAGAAAGATGCGAACCAACAAGCGGATGAACCAGAAGCTAAGGGTTGCCAACAGAATGAATGAACCTAAATGCCAGGTAGTAGCGGAGTCGGTTAATGCTTGCATCGTTGTTGTGCCAGCGACCTGCGCTGTAGTGGCAGTTTCTACTGCCTTGCTAGCCAAGACAGCCTGCCCTACTGATTGCAGCTCGGAGTGCAAGAAATAGGCTGCGCCTCCCATGCCAGCAACGATGGCACCAAACGAAATCCCTGACCAGAGTCGGTGCTTTTTGCGTTTGGTATCCCAATATTCAACAGGGGCAGCAAGCGCCATGTGTTTGTCATAGGTTTCTTTAAGCGTGTTCAGCTCAGCCTGGGTGTGGTTAAGTAATTCTTCCCATGCCGTGTCCCGAGTTTGTTGAGCCGTATCGAAGGCTCCCTGCTGTTTGGCCGATTGCTCCGCTATCTGGCCATGCAGTTCATCAAAGCGCGAAGTTTGGGTGTGCTCAGCGTCTTGATATTGCGTGAGCGTGCTCTGCATTTCCCCGACTAGACGCTTGAGTGCAGCGTTCTCGGTCTTCATGCGATCCTTGATACCGCGTTCGTATAACTCCCATTGCAGCAGGGCGCTAACGATGAAGTTGATCTGCGGACCGCCTAAATCCTGCTTTAACCAATGACAGACGATCAGTGCCGCTTCGAGAGGCATACCACCATCTCTAAGTTCTTCAACGAATTTGCGTTGGGCAGAACCGGACAGCAACCATGGGTTAGGCCTAACAAAACCCTCAAGGACAGCGCGGGCAGATGCGATGTTGTTTTCGGCATTCTGCATCTGCCCTTGGTTAACCGAGTTCAGCGCCTGTTGTAGGTTTTGCTTTGCATTGCTCAGGGTATTGGCAATAGCCTGCCATGCGTTTCTTGGGGGATTGTGCTTTTGTCTTTGAAGCCAATCCCATTGTTGCTGGAGTTGGTCTATCCACTTGACCACCTCCTCGTGGCTCCACCAATCGTGCCGGCCGCCTTCTTCGCCGAAGTCGGCAGACATGTATGGTTTTGATTTTTCTGATTCGCTCATTGACTCGCCTAGTTTCTGAAAGTGTGGGCCAGCAACGCGTCGAAGGCGGCTTGGGCCTTGGCGGTGGCAGTGGATTGTTGGGATTGGATGGAACGGACTTGCTCGATCTTTCCAGCGAAATCCTGCTGCAAAGCCAGAGGCGGCAGCGCTACTTTGAAGGCTTTGAGTTCCTTGCTGTTAATGTTGGCTTGGCCGATGGCGCCGCGCGAGGTCTCGAACAAGACGCGCTTCATGTGCCGTGAATTCATAAAGGCCCAGAAGTAGCGCGGATTAAGCTTGTTGCGCTGGACTCGAACACGGATGAAGTAAGACGCGGCAATCGCGTCGCGGGTGTCGTCCCAGAGTCCTGTCTTGCCCACCAACTCTTTGCTGTTCGTTCGGTTGAACAGAATGTCGCCTTCATGGAGCCGATACTTTTCAATTTCCTCGGTGGGCAAATTCACTAGTTTCAAGTCCGAGAGGTTAAGTGCTCCAGCGTAATCGACATTGCCCATGCGAATGAGTGGCAAGCCGGAGCCATCATCAGATGACTTAGTGCTGCTGCCGTAATCCGCTGCTGCAATGACATCGCCCACAGGAGCCATCGGCCATCCCTTCGGATTCGCCGCTGGGTCGCCGAACATGTCGAGGAACAGGGTGGGAATCAGCTCGGCGGCTTTCTTCGGGGCCTCGCGGCGCAGCCGCACGATCCCATCCGCACGGGAAAGGAGATCGACGATGCGGTGCTGTTCGGGGAGAGGCGGCAGTGGGATTGACAGCGAGAGCACGAAATCCATATCTGCCCTTGGCATTCTCGCCCCAGCGGTGCGTGCCGAAATCTGCTCAACAACTTGCTGGCTTCTGAGGAAGAAAGCGAGATAGGCCCGGTCTGCCTCGGGGCTAGGTAATAGCGGGATGATTTCAGTCGAACACTTGCCCTCAAAATCCGGCAACGCGACCTTGTTCAGGTAGGGTCGCAATTTTCCATAAAGGATGTGCTCCGGCCCAAAGCGGAAGCTGTTTGCTTGGGGAGCCTCCGGCGTCTTGGATAGTGCACCCTCAACGAATTGAGCGCTACCAGACTCGATGGATTCAAGCCCGATATACCGTAGCTCTCCTCGCTCGCCTGGTCTAACGCTTTCGCGACATTGTTGGCACACCTCACCGAGGCGCACTGTTCTCATGTGGCGCTCTCCGCTAGCGCCAGTCTCAATGCCTCCACCTCCTCGGCGATCTCGGCCTCAATGGCGGCCAACTCGTCCAGCAGTTCGCGCGGGTCCTGGTGCTCGATGGCGGTCTGGCTCATGGGCCGATAGCGCCCTGCCGAGAGGTTGAAGTCGTTGGCGCGAAGGGNNTTTCGGCTTGCGCGTCCCGTGCCTGCCACTTCGTCCAGTTGTCCGCCTTGGCCTTGTAGGCCCTGGTCAATACTGGCAGGTCATCGTCCTCTATAGGCGTGTCGTGGTTGGCATCCAGCTTGTAGCCGTCGTTGTCGGCGTGCAGGAAGAGCACTTTGTCGGTGGTGCCGCCTTTCTCGAAGAACAGCACCGAGGTCTTGACGCCCGAGTAGGGCTGGAAGACGCCGCCCGGCAGAGAGAGCACGGCCTTCACTCGGTTGTTCTCGATGAGCTGGCGACGCAGCTCCTTGTGGGCGCCAGTCGAGCCGAACAGCACGCCCTCG
>DONB01000298.1 GCA_003510325.1 Thiobacillus sp.
CGATGGACTATTGCGCTTTCACCTGACCGGTGCGCCAGAGGAAGTCTTCGCCCGTTGCCATGAAGTCCCGGCGGCGCTGCGCAAGCAACTCGAAACGGAAACAACGCAGGGGAGGCGCTGCGTCGCGGTGGCCACGCGTGCGCTCGACGCGCAGGAGGCGAGCCGGTCGCTTGATGGACTGGAGCAGAACCTCGAACTCGCCGGTCTGGTGAGCTTCGCCGATCCACCGCGCGCTGGCGTCAAGGAGACGCTAGCGCAAGTCGCCAGCGCCGGCATCCGCACGCTGATGGTGACAGGCGATCATCCCGCCACTGCCGCCGCCATCGCCCGCGAGGTTGGTATTCCTGCCGAACGGGTGCTCACCGGCGAGGGACTCGACCGCCTCGACGACGCCGCGCTCGCCAAGGCGGTGCGCGAAGTATCGGTCTACGCCCGCGCCACCCCGCAGCACAAGCACCGGCTGGTCGTGGCACTACAAAAGAACGGTGAGGTGGTGGCGGTGACCGGCGATGGCGTCAACGACGCGCTGGCGCTCAAGGCCGCCGACGTCGGCGTCGCCATGGGCATCAAGGGCACCGACGTGGCCAAAGAGGCGGCGCAGGCGGTGCTCGCCGACGACAACTACGCGACGCTGGCCCGCGGCGTGTTCGAGGGCCGGCATTTCTTCGACAACCTGCGCAAGGGCGTCAACTATTACCTCGCGGTCAAGGTCGGCCTGATCGCAATCTTCCTGCTACCGGTGCTCGCTGGATTACCGCTGCCGTTCTCGCCGATCCAGATCATCCTGCTGGAGCTGTTCATGGACCTCGCCGCCTCGGCAGGCTTCGTCGCCGAACCGGCCGAGGCCGACATCGCCCGTCGCCAGCCGCGCCGCGCCGCATCCGCGCTGCTCGATGGCGCCGCCGTGCGCACCATCCTGTTCAAGGGCGCGCTTTTGTTCGCTGCAGTCATGGCCGCCTACGCCTGGGGAAATTGGCGCGGATTGTCCCCCGCGGCCGTGCAGAGTNNAACCTTCGCGGCTTGGATGGTGGGGCACGTGGCACTCGCTTTCATCTCGCGCAGCGACCGCCACTGGATCGTCCGGCATGGTCTGTTCGCCAACCCGGTGATGAACCTGTGGGCGGTGGCGGCGATCGGCTTCATGCTGCTCGCCATCTACCTGCCGCCGCTGCGCGAGGCGCTGCACTTCGCGCCGGTGGTTCCCACCGATCTCATTGTGTCCACAGTGGCGGCTCTACTGCTTGTCGCCCCGGCGGAACTGAGAAAATTATTCGCGGCAAGGCTCCCATCGGCTGCCGCTCCCGCATAGGGACGACGTCGGTTGAGGTAGGCCAGCGGTTGNNTTCGGATCCTGCAACCGCTGGCTCACTACCGGAAGTCACCTGCAAGTTAACTTGTCGCCTCTCGCGGCAGCCGGATTTGTATCTCCAGGCCGCCTCCGGGTCGATTCTGCAGACTAAGCTCGCCGCCATGGGCTCGGGCGATGCTACGGGCGATGGCCAGCCCCAGACCGCTGCCGCCGGTGGCTGGGTTGCGCGAGGGTTCCAGACGCTGGAACGGCTCGATCATGCGCACCTGTTCGGCCTCGGGGATGCCCGGTCCGCGATCGGTGACGCGGATCGTCAGCGCTGCCGCATCGTCCTCCACCGCGATCTCGATGGCGCCGCCGGCATATTGCCGGGCATTGTCGAGAAGATTGCCGAGCGCCCGCCGCAGCGCCAGCGAGCGCCCGGGATAGGGCGCATGGGCGCGCCCGTGGATCGTCACGCGCGCGCCCAGTTCCATCGCGTCCGCAGCCAGCCCTTCGACCAGCGCGTTTACGTCCACGTTGCGGACCTCTTCGCCTTCGCCGCCGCGCAGCACGTCGATCACGGCACGTGTCATCGTCTGCATCGTTTCCACCTCCCGCAGCAGCGTAGCACGCAGCTCTGGGTCTTCGCGAATGAACTCCGCGCGCAGGCGCAAGCGGGTCAGCGGCGTCTTGAGATCGTGGGAAATGGCGGCAAGCAGCCGGGTGCGTTCAGCGACCGATTCCCGGATGCGTGCCTGCATGCGATTTAAGGTGCGAGCGGCGCGGCGCACCTCGCGCGCGCCGCTCTCGGCGATCGGCGGCGCGTCCAGGTTCTCACCCAGCCGCTCGGCGGCGCGGGTGAAGCGCTCGAGGGGGCCGAGCGCGGCACGCGTGGCGAGCAGCGTCAACCCGAGTGTCGCCGCGAGCAGCACGGTCAGGTTCCACAACAACTGCAGCGGCCAGCCGAACGCGCTGACCGAAGGATCGTGATCCAGGATCAGCCAATGGCCGTCATGCAACTCCACCGCGATCCGGATCACTTCGTGCTCGCGCCAAGCGCGCACGCGGTAGCCCGGCCCGAGCAGGCTCACGAGTTGACCAGCCATATCGCTCGCCTCCTGCGTTCGTGCTGGCGGCGGCTGCACGGCGATCTCGATGGACAGCCGCCGCGCCGCGAGCGCGGCAAGCGCCGGCGGGCGCTCCGCCGGCGCCAGCGCATCGAGCAGCTTGACCGTCGCCGCCATGCGTTCCCGCCATCGCTGTTCATCGAATTGGCGCAGTAGGTGGTTGCGCTCGCGGGCATTGATGAGCGCGCTGCCTACCTGTGCGAGGATAAGTCCCGCGAGCAACACGAGCGCAATGCGCCCGAACAAAGAATCGGGCCACGGACGGCGCATCAGTCCTCAGCCTCCACGTCGGCGTCAAGCCGATAGCCTTCGTAGCGCACGGTTTTGATCAGTGCGGGCTGGCGCGCGTCGTCGCCCAGGTGCTGGCGCAGCCGGCTCACCAGCACGTCCACGCCGCGATCGAGCGGCGAGATGTCCTTGCCGTAGGTGAGCGCGGCCAGTTGCTCACGGCTCAACACTTTGCGCGGATGGTCCAGAAAAACCTTGAGCAGGCGGAATTCCGTGCTCGCAAGACTGATAACCACATCGCTGGGGACGACGAGCTCGCGTGCCGCCACGTCGAGCCGCAATCCGGCGAAACGATAGCGCCGCACCGCCTCTGGTGCGAGGTTCGGCGGCAAGCGCCGGGTGCGGCGCAGCACGCTCTTGATGCGCGCCAGCAGCTCGCGAGGCTCGAACGGTTTGGGAACGTAGTCGTCGGCGCCGAGCTCCAGTCCCATCACCCGGTCCGCCGCCTCGTCGCGCGCGGTGAGCATGATCACGGGGATGCGCGCCTGCGGGTTGAGGCTGCGGAACAAGCTGAGACCGTCCTCGCCCGGCAGCATGAGATCGAGCACGATAAGGTCGGGCGTCGTGCTCGCGAGCGCGCGGCGCATCTCGCGGCCATCGGCGGCTGCGGTCGCGCGGTAGCCGTGTTCCTCAAGATAACGGATGAGCAGCGTGCGAATCTCGGCGTCGTCATCGACGATCAATACGTGGTCCATGGAGGGTTTTTCCCTAGCGGCTGTTTCATGGCGGGGTGGCCCTATTCTCCACATCCGGAGGATTTTTGTCTCGTGCCGCCGCTTTTTTTGTACGGCCATGTAACAGGCGATGAACGTTAACACGGCCATACAATTTTGCGCCCTGTATGCCGGCGCACCCGCATTAGACTGTGCTCCACGGGTCACAAGCTAAAGAGTATGCCATTGGTGCTGAGCCTGCTGTTTCTGCTGATGCGTTGCTCGTTCGCCGGCCCCACCACTGTCGTCAACCATCGAAGTACGCCAAATTTAGGAGATTGCAATGAGTACTGACCAAATCGTATCGCGTCGTAGATTCCTTGCGTCGGTGTCCGGCGCCGGCGTCGGGCTGCTGGTCGGTGTCCCCGGTGCGCGGGCGGAGGAAAAGGATGACGAGGAGGTGGTCACTGCCAGCGAAGACCTCATGCGCGAGCACGGCATCATCCGCCGCGCCCTGCTCGTTTACACGGAAGTCGCTCGCCGGGCGAGAAAAGCGCCCAAGACCGTGCTGCTGCCGAGTCTCGGTGAGGCCGCCAAGCTGTTCCGGGAATTTGCCGAGGATTACCACGAACGGGCCCTCGAAGAGGCGTACATCTTCCCTGTCGTGCGCAAGGTTCAAGGTCGGGTCGCGCAGTTGCCGGATGTCCTGCTGGCGCAGCATCGGCGCGGCCGTGAAATCACGGACTACGTGCAAGGCTTGGCTTCGAAACGTACGCTGAGCCCCGCCGACGCCGAACGCCTTGCGACGAGCCTGGATGCCTTCATCCGCATGTACGGACCTCATGCGGCTTTCGAGGATACGGAGGTATTTCCCGCCTGGAAAGTGGCGTTGGGCGGACGCGCCTACGCGGAAATGGGCGAACAGTTCGAGGAGATCGAGTACAAGACCTTCGGCCGCGATGGTTTCGACGATGCGCTCGCGCGCATAAAGCGCATCGAGGAGGCATTCGGCCTTGCCGATCTCGCGGCATTGACGGCGCCTCCTCCTCCACGTTGAGTAACACCGTGACCAAGCTCCAGACAGAAGCATGGCAACAATGCGAGCCGAAAAATGGATGGCGGTCTTGCTGCGCTCGATGATTGACAAGATTCTCCGGCTGCTTGCCCACCCCCCCGGATGGATCAATCTGCTCAGCACACAAGGACTGCGATGGGTGGTGCCATCCCGGGTTTTGATCGGCGTGCTGCTGCTTTTCCCGATTGGGGGCGGTATCCATCAGTTGTTGGCGTTTTATGGTGTCGATCATGCCCCCGACCTGCCAGTCGGCGTACTTGCCGCCGGCATGCTCCTTCGCGCCATTGAGGTAGCTGCAGGAATAAGTTTTGTCGCCGGGCTGGGTATCAGGTTGGCGGCATATCCGGCCTTGGTCCTCTTCGCCTTGCGGATGCTGGCCAACACAGCGAACTCATTCGCTTGGCTGCGAGATTTCGTGAATGACGTTGTAGAGCCCCAAGGCGATTGGGCCTTTGGCGCAATGTATCTCGGTGCGGCGGTGTTAGTGAGCGATTTGCTGCATACCGGGAGTGGCCGATGGTCGGTTGATTACTGGCTTTCGCAAAAATTCAAGGCAGCCGGCATGTCCGGTTCGAGGCATTGAGGAGATGAACATGCATTTCATTCGAAACATACGCTGGGTCCTGTCGCTCTTGATCGTGATGGTCATGTCCATAGGGGCGGAGCATGCCTATGCCAAAGGCAAACACGGGCATGGGAAAACCAACCAAACAACCGTATCGCAACCGTTATCGGCGGCGGAAGAACAGCAAGCCCGTACGCTCTATTCCAAGACCTGCGTGGCGTGCCACGGCCAGCGGCTGGAGGGTGTGGTCGGGCCGTCGCTGGTGGGGGTCGGATCGCGTTATTCCCTCACCAAAATCGAACAAATCGCCCAGCGTGGCAAAGGGAAAAACAAACCCGTCTCCATGCCCGCAGGGCTTGCCACGCCTGAGGAGGCGCGTCTGCTTGCGCGCTGGCTGGCGGCTGGGCCGAAGCTTCCCGCGGATGCGCCCGGGTCCGGCCAGGCGAAATGACGCTCCGACTTGCCGACCATGAATTTATGTGTGCACCGTGGCGGGCTCTCCGAGCAGCGCTCCGGGTCCCACATTTCCTCAAGCATCGCTATAGGAGAAGAGAATTGTCGCGTAAACATCGCAAAGCCGTATTTTTAGGACTGCTTGCGAGTGGCGCGCTGGCGCCAGCGCACCTGACACTGGCCGCCGGATCGCGGGTCGATACCTTCACCCTCGTAAGCGGCGCGGAGGTGGGAGCGGATGACAGCCAGCCTTACTTCACCGCCGGGCACGGCCATCACGGCTTCTTCGGGCGCGGCGGCGCCATCGACAACCAACCCAACCCGACCCTGAGAGTCAAGCAGGGAGACACGGTGAGGATCATCCTGTTCGATAAGGATCAGCGCGGCCAGCCAGCGCGGCTCGCTATTCCCGATCTCCACCATGCCACACCGATCCTCACCGAGCCGGNNCACGCTCGAATTCAATGCCGATCGGGCCGGCACCTTCGGCTACACCGGCGCGATCGCATTCGGCGGGCACAATCATCAGCATATGACCGGCGAGATCGTGGTGGAACCGAAATGAGCCGGACACTCGCCGAACCGACTCCGACGACAGCGGAATCATGACGCGCACAACCCTCAAGCGGCTAGGCTTGGCGGCACTCGCGGCCGTCGTTGCCGCAGGCGCCGGCCTGGCCTATTGGCGCAACCAAGCCTCGCAGGCGAGCGAATACGCCACCGTCAAGGTCGCGCGAGGGGACATCCAGGAGACCGTATCGGCCTTGGGCGTCCTCGTGCCGTCACAATATGTCGATGTCGGTGCGCAAGTCTCCGGTCAAATTATCAAGCTGCCGGTCACGCTCGGCGATACCGTGAAGCAGGGGCAACTCGTCGCCGAAATCGATCCTACCCAGTACGCGGCCCAGGTGGGCCAGGATCAGGCCCTGATTACCGATCTCGATGCCCAACTTGAGGGGTGGCAAGCGAAGCTCGCGCTCGCCCGCTGGACCCATGACCGCACCAGCCGCCTCGTGCCCCAGGGCGGCGCGACCGGGCAGGCGCTCGAGCAGAGCCGGGCGGATGTGAAGGTGGCCGAGACGACCGTGGCCTCGCTCCGTGCGCAGATCGACAAGGCGCACAACGCACTCAAAGTCGATCAGGCGAATCTGGGTTACACGCAGATCCGGGCGCCCATCGCCGGCTTGGTGATCTCTCCAACCAGCGCTGTCTACGGCAATGCCTGGAGCAAAGTAGATATCGCTCATCAAGGCCAGACCCTCAACGCCAACCAGAACGCTCCCCTGCTCATGCGCATCGCGAACCTGGACCGCATGGTGGTCCGCGCCCAGGTGTCGGAAGCGGACGTCGCCAGGCTGAAGATCGGAATGCCGGTCAATTTCACCACGCTCGGTCGGCCTGACCGGCATATGGAAGCCAGGCTCGATGCCATTGAGTCAACACCCGAACTGGTCAACGGCGCGATCTTCTACGATGCAGCCTTTGAGGTAGCGAACCCCGACCACAGCCTGCTGCCGCAGATGACCGCGCAGGTGTTTTTTGTGTTGGCGGAGGCCAAGAATGCCCTGGTCGTGCCCCTTGCGGCGCTCGCCTCCATCCAGCGGCAGAGCGGCGCTCGCATTCCGGGCTGTCCCTCCGCCCCACCTTCTGAAGACAGCGACTGCGTGCGGGTGCTCGTCGACGGACAGCCCGTGGCCCGGCCGGTGACGGTGGGAGTCAAGAACGAGGGCAATGCGCAGATTCTCGGCGGCATCGAGGCCGGCGACCAAGTCATCGTCGGCATCGCGGGTGCGCCGGCCGGCAACGGTTCGGGAAAAGGCAACGCGGGTGGCAAGGGCGGCGGCAATGGTGGCCGTTGAGGATGTGAGTGCGGCGCCGCTGATCGAGTTGCGCGACATCGTCAAACGCTACGCGCGGGGCGACCTCATCGTGGAAGTGCTGCGCGGGGTTTCGCTCATGATTCAGGAAGGCGAGTTCGTCGCCATCATGGGCGCTTCGGGCTCGGGCAAGACGACGCTCATGAACATCATCGGCTGCATGGACCGGCCGAGCGGCGGGCGCTACCAGCTGATGGGCCGCGACGTGGCAGAGCTCGACGGCGACGCGCTGGCCGCGCTGCGCCGCAACACCTTCGGCTTCATTTTTCAGTGCTACAACCTGCTCGGCAATGCGAGCGCCCTGGAAAACGTCGAGGTACCGGCTCTCTATGCTGGCCTGCCTGCCGGGCCGCGGCGCGAGCGCGCGGGTGCACTGCTTGCCCGGCTGGGGTTGGGCGAACGACTGGATAATTTGCCCGGCCGGCTTTCGGGCGGGNNGCGTCATTCTCGCCGATGAGCCCACCGGTGCGCTGGACAGCGAGAGCGGCAAGGAGGTGATGGCCCTGCTGCGCGAGTTGAACCGGGACGGCCACACCATCGTGCTCATCACTCACGATATGAACGTCGCCGGCCAGGCCGATCGGTTGGTGCGCATCAGTGACGGCCGCATCGTCGAGGACACGACACGGGGCGAGCGCGCCGCCCGCAGAACCGAAGGCGGTGCATCGCCGCTTGATCGACATGGCGAAAACGCCCAGACAGTCTTGATGCTCGACATCATGGCATCGGTGCGCACGGCCCTGCGCGCGCTCAAGGCGAGCCCGGTGCGAACCTTTCTGACCTTGCTCGGCGTAATGATCGGCGTGGGTTCTGTCGTGGCCATGTTGGCGTTCGGCAACGGCGCCCGCCAGCAGGTGTTGGACCAGATCCAGGCGATGGGCGCCAATCTGCTGGTGGTCAAGCCCGGCGCGCCGGGGGTGCGCGGTGCGGGGGGAGCGACGACACTCGTGCCCGCCGACGCCGAGGCCATCGCCCGGCTGCCGAACGTGGGCTACGTGGTGCCGCAGGCGGCCAATCCCGTGACGGTGCGCTACGGCAACGTGACCTACACCACCACCCTGTACGCGACCACACCCGATTTCGTTGCGGCCAACAACTGGCCGGTGGCACGGGGCACGTTCATCAGCCAGACGAATCTGCAAGGCTTCGCGCCGGTGGCGGTGCTGGGCCAGACCACGGCGAAGGCGCTGTTCGGCGCCGCCGATCCGGTCGGGCGCTATGTCCTGATCAACAACACGCCGTTGCGCGTCATCGGCCTGTTGACGGGGAAAGGCGCCGACCAACAGGGCAACGACCGCGACGATGGGGTGTTTGTGCCGATCACCACCGGGCAGGCGCGTGTGACCGGGCAGAGTTACCTCAAGTTTGTCACCGTCGAAGTTACCGACACACAGCAGATGGATGCCACCCAGGCGGCCATCAACACACTGCTGCGCAAACGCCATCGCACCCTGGATTTCCAGGTGAAGAGCATGACCGCGCTGCTGCAGCAGCAGGCCCAGACCCAGCAGACGCTGACGTTGCTGCTGGGCGCGGTCGCCCTCATCTCGCTGCTGGTCGGCGGCATCGGCAT
>DONB01000274.1 GCA_003510325.1 Thiobacillus sp.
CAGGCCGGTCAGCGCATCGTGCATGGCCATGTGGCTGATGCGCTTTTCCTGTGTGTGTGCCTCGGTCACGTCGCGTAGCACTCCGCGTATGCCCTGCACCTGCCCCAGCTTGCGGTAGAGGGCGAACTTCCCTTCCACCCAGTGCTCGTGGAGGTCCTCGCGCATCATCCGAAAACGCAGGCTCATCGTGTCGCGTTCGCCTTTCAGCAGGGCGTCCAGCTGGTTTTCCAGATGGCCTCTGTCCTGCCTGTTGATGAACGACAGGAACGGTCGTCCCAGGAAGTCGGCTTCGCTGTGGTTGCCGCTGCCCAGCAGCATCAGCCAGTGATCGGACAGGAAGGCCAGCCTGCCGTCGCTCGATAGTTCGATCACCACCTCGTTCAGCAGGTCNNCGGCCTCCGCATTCGCCCGGCTGAGATTCCTGATTTCGTCCAGTTCGCTGCGGAAATGCAACTTCTTCAGCAGCTTTTCCATGATGCAGAACTTGGTGATGCCGGACTGGAACAGATTGAAGCCGACGAAAAACAGCATCGCCAGCCACAGCAGCCGCCATTCAGGCTTCAGGTAGAGGAGTATCCCGCAGGCAACGATGAATCCCCCGGCAAGGCTGCGGATCGCCGGCTCGATATAGGCCTGTCTGCTCATTGGTGTGGTTTATATTGGTAGAGAACGCCTACCAGTGATTTCGGCAGATTTACCTTGTTCTTGAGAGGGGTTTTGCCAGGATTTGAGGGCTGGGAAGTGAATCAGCCGTCGGCCGCACGAAATTCGGCAAAGGGGGCGTCATTGGAATCAATGACTTGACTCGGTACGGCTCGGGTCAAGTCCGAACTGGTGACGCGCGGATCCCGGCAGCGATTGGCAGTGCCTTCATGCGTCCCTGCAACGCCCTGGTCGTGGGCTCTCATTTGATGTCCTGTCTCATGAGGGCAATCGGCAGTCAGACCAGGCCGGCGCGCAAACCGAATGGAACCCACCGGCCCTGAATGGTGAGCCTTTGCGGGTGTGGTTCGGACGATTGGAAAGTGAGGCTTGGCGGCGATGCGGCAAACTCGCATCGCGGCTGTGTCTGCAAGACGCGAGGCTGCTCAGGCGGCGTGTCGGTTTCGTGTGCTGCGCACCAGCATGCGGTGCGACCACAACCCTGCGAAGGGAATCAGCGAGGCAACGAAGACGCCTGCGCCCTTGAGCGGGGACAGGTGGCCGCGCGACAGCACATAGAACAGCGTGGCGGTGGCCCACAGAAACAGCAGGCCGTGTGCCATGCCGACCACACGGACGGCCTCCGGCAGCCCGGCGTAATACTTCAGCGGCATGGCGATGCCGATCAGCGCGATGAGCGAGGCGCCTTCTACCAGGGCGAGGATGCTCAGGGAGCGCAGGGAAGTCGGTATCTTCATGTTCATCTCAGTTTTTTCCCATGCTGGCGTAGTACGCCGCCAGTTCGCGGATTTCCTCCATCGTCAGGCGCTCGGCAAACTGCCGCATGCCCTGGTTGGCGTCGGTGACGCGGCGGCCTTCCCGATAGTCCTGCATGGTGCGCACGAAGCTGCCGACGCTCTGTCCCGCTAGCGCAGGCGTTTCGTTGATGCCGCCCTGGCCTGCGGCGCCGTGGCACGACGCGCAGGGGGTGAGCAGGCGCGCCGGGTCGCCGCGGCGGGCGAGGCGGTCGGTGCTCGCGTGGGCGGCGGCATCGAGCCTGGGCGCGGGCGCGGCCTTCGCCGGCAGGCTGGCGTAGTAGGCTGCAACGTCGGCCATGTCCTGGCGGCTCATGCCCTTGACCGCGACCTTCATCAACGTGGCACGTGGGTTTTCGTGGCGGCCCCCGCGCTGGTAGTCGAGCAGGCTCTTGTAGGTGTAGGGCGCGCGCTGGCCGGCGAGGCTGGCCCAGTTCTGCGTCGGCGCCACGCCGGCGTCGCCGTGGCAGGACGCGCACATCAGGCTCTGGTTCAGTTGCTTGCCGCGCTGGACGTCGCCGCGCGGCATCTCAGCCAGCGTGCTGCGCACGTCGGCGACGCTGGGAGTGCGCGGTGCGGGCTGCGCTTCGTGGCCGGCGTGTGCGGCGTTCATGGCCAGAATCAGGCCGGCAAAAAGATAAACGCGGCTCATGCGAAACAATCCTCGGTGAAGGTTTTCAGCCAGGCCTGCTGGTAGGCGGCGGCCAGCCGGATCTTGGTCATGGAGGCGTCGAGCGGCAGGTAGCGCTCGCCCGGCATGCGTGCGATTTTGCCGTCTTTCAGGCGAAACACGTCGGCGACGAAGAGGCCGTAGTCGGAGCCCGCCAGCGCAAAGCAGGTGTTCTCCCACACCGGTTCGCCCGGTGCGCGTCCGGCCAGCTGGGCGACGATGGCGCGCGCGGTGATCTTGGCCTGGTTGTTGGCGGAGAAGCCGGACTTCGGCATGGCGTCGGCGATGCTGGCGTCGCCAATCACGAACACGTCGTGGTGTACGCTCGATTCGAAACTGCGGCGATCGACCGGGCAGAAGCCGCTGGCGTCCGTCAGTCCCATGTCGAAGGCAAGCTTGCCGGCCTTCATCGGCGGGATGATGTTGAGTACGTCGGCCTTCACTGCGCCCTGTTTCGTCGTGACGGTCAGCGTGCGGGCGTCGATCTTTTCCGTCGCGCCGCCGTCCATCGCGCGCACCCACTCGATCGGCGACGGCTTGCCGCTGTTCTTCACCCCGGCGGGCATGTCGCTCAAGTAATCGTTGGGGATGTTGTAGCCGTACAGCCGGTGCCAGCCGAGCTGCATGGTGGCGTCGGTGACGAAGCTGTCCTTGGGGTCGAGGATCAGCACCTTGCCGCTCGGATTGTGCTTGCGCATCCATTCGGTGACCAGCGCCGCGCGCTCGTAGGGGCCGGGTGGACAGCGATAGGGGTTGGGCGGCGCGACGATGACGAAGGTGCCGCCGGGGCGCATGGCCTTCAGCTGTTGCGTCAGCAAGGCGGTTTGCGAGCCCGGGATCCAGCCCGAGGGCGCGCGCGTTTCCGCCACCGCTGCGCTGTAGCCGGGGATCGCCTGGTACTGCAGGCTGATGCCGGGGCTGACGATGAGCTTGTCGTAGGCGATGCTCTGGCGGCCGGCGGTGCGCACCTGCTTTTTGGTCGGATCGAAGCCGACCACGGTGTCGAACACGAACTCGACGCCGTACTTCGATTTCAGCGCGTCGTACGAGACGTTGAGATCGTCCATCGACGCATGTCCGGTCAGCACCTCGCTCGAGCCGTAGGGGCGGATGTAGCTGCGGTTGGCCTCGATCACCGTGACCCGGAGCGCCGGGTTGTACAGTTTCAGATACTTGGCGGCGGTGGCGCCGCCGACGCCTCCGCCGATGATGACGACGTGAGCCGTCCCTGCAGCGGCGCGGGCGGGCAGGGCGGCGGCCAGGGCGAGGCCTGCGCCGGCTTTGAGAAAATCGCGACGATTCAGCATGGCTATTCCCTATTTGATGGTGGCGAAATACTTCGCCATGGCGCGGATTTCGTTGTCGCTGAAGCCGTTGGCCACATGTCCCATCAGCGTGGACAGGCGCTTGCCGGAACGGAAGTCCTGCATGGCGCGGACGAATTCGGTTTCCGCCATGCCGGCCAGCGGCATGTATTCGACCGTGCCGAGTTTGCCGTGGGTGCCGTGGCAGGCGGCGCAGGTCGCGGCCATCGCCTCGCCGGTCGGCTCGGCGGCGTGCGCGGGATTGAACGTGATCGCCAGTGCGGCGAATGCAAGGACTAAATATTTCATCAGCGTGCCCATACGTAAAAACCAATGGCGAAGTACTGCACGATCCAGATCACCAGGAGGCCGATGCTGAGGTTGCCCAGTCGGGTCAGCGCTGGCGACGGCGTGTAGACGCCCTTCGTCTGGCCGGCCTTCCATGCGACGGTCAGCAGGTAGCCCAGCACCACGCCGCCCAGCACGGCGAAGGTGATGAAGAAGAGCGAGGTGCTGTACCAGTCGAGGTTGATCTTGTAGTCGAGCGCGTCGTAGCCGTGCGATCCCAGCAGGGTGACGAAGCGCAGTGCCTCGCGCGCGGCAGCGACCACGATCAGCGCCACCGCACCGAGCGCGAAGGGCGCGTAGCCCCACAGGCCCTGGTCGAGTTTGTTGCCGAGCAGGCGCGGGAAGAAGGCAGCCGCCAGGAGCGCAATGGCGCTCGCCCACACCCAGGCCGAGGTGGCGAACCAGGCCATCTTCTCCGGCAGCGTGGCGAGCCACAGCGCGCCGCTCGCCACCGCCAGCACGCCGCCGGCGAGCATCAGCCTGTGGGCCAGCGGAAGCAGCCAGGCGATGTAGCCGGCATCCTCGCCGGGGCGCCCCATCAGGTAGCGACGGTAGGCGAACAACCAGGCTGCGACGACGGCCACCGACAGCAGGATGAAAAAGGCGAAGCGCGTAATGCTGTAGGCGTGCAGCGCCTGGCCGCCCGGATTGATGTTGCCGTTGGGCGCGTACCAGCCCATCCACTGCTCGGGCAGCAGCATCTGGTAGGAGAGCACGTGCATGATCCAACCGACCACCAGCATCAGCACCAGCGACGCCACCATCTGCCAGGCGCTGCGCGTGGGCTGGCTGGCGAGCTTCGGATTGCGGTAGTAGAAGGCGTACATCGCCAGGTAGGCGAGGATCAGGATGACGATGAAGCCGATCACCCAGCGCGCCGACAGCACGTTGGAGGTGTACCAGAACGGATCGTAGATCACCTGCACGAACAGCAGCGGCGCGACGCCGAGCACGATGGCGACCGACACCGCCACCTTGGCGGTGGTGATCATCGCGGCGGCGAGGCGGCGCCAGTGGGCGTCGCGGCTGAAGGCACCGTAAAGGGTCAGCGCCGAAGCGCCGAGCATCACCTGCACCGCGGCGATATGCAACGCCCAGGTCAGCACGCCCAGCACCAGGAAGATGACCGGGTGGGACGGTATGCCGGCGGGATCGCGCAGGGCATAGAGCATGGCGGCATCCATGGCTTACTCCTTCTCGGGCGCGGCGGCGGTGCGCACCACGGGTTGCGGGGACGGATTGAGCGAGACGATGAAGCGCGCCAGTGCGTAGGCTTCGTCGTCGTTCAGCGGAATGTGCGGCATGTAAATGGTGTTGCCGGTGCCGAGCGCGCCCTGCAGATAGGTCTTCACCATCGTCACGTCAGTGTTGCCGCCGAAGTAGTTGGCCAGCGGCCGCATGCCGGTGGACGACAGCGAGTGGCAGTTGGAGCAGGTGGTGAGCGCGAGGCTGCGGCCGGCTTCCAGCGCGTTGTGCGGATTCACGGTGCGCAGGCGGTCGGGCACGAATACCTGGGTCTGCAAGAAGCCCTTGCGTTCGAGCAGCGGAATCTCGGATTTGATGTCGAGCCCCGGCACGTCGCGCGCGATCACCTGGTTGGAGTACACGTACTGCCCGGCGACATAGGGCTTGCGCAGCGATTCGCGCGCCACTTCCTCCGGCCACAGGCCGAACACCAGCACCGCCACCGTCATGCCCATCGCGATCGAGGGCGTCAGCAGGCGCGGCGCCAGCCAGGTGGCGGCGAACCAGGCGAAGATGCCGGCAAGGGTNNGCCGCCGACCACCGCCGTCATGGTGAACATGAAGGCGGTACGCATCGCCAGTTGGGCGAAGGTGTTGGAACCGTAGAAGCCGTTGAGATAACCGCCCTCGACGAACCATTCCGGCTTGCCCGGCCACATCATGAACGACAGGATGCCGATGATGATGAGCATGGTGCCGTAGGAGGCGAGCCCGAAGATGATCGAAATGCGCAGGTGGGTGGCGCGGTCGACCTTGCCCACCAGGTAGATGATCATGTAGACGCCGACCACCTCGATGACGAAGAACACCCATTCGGTCGCCCACTTCCAGACGAAGCTGTGGATCAGCGCCGAAATGCCGCGCGGGCTCGCCACCGTGGTCGAGTACCAGATGCCCGGCCCGGTGATCGATCCGAGGACATAACTGAAAATCAGCAGGAACAGGCCGTACTTCTTGATGAAGTCGAGCAGCTCCGGCTGGTTGCGGCGGTACGACACGGTCGCAAGGTAGGCGAAGAACAGCGCTGCGCCGACCGCCGTGTGCGAGAACAGCACATGGATTGTGGCGATCAGGCCGACGATCCAGCCGCTGCCGACGCCGGGTTCATACCACATGGGATAAAGGCCGATGTATTCCATCCTGGCTCCGGGTATCTAAGGGTTCAGAAGGCAGTCAGCAAGATCGATACCATCTCGTGTCATGCCGCATAAATGTGAAAACTTCTTTTCAATTCATCGGCTTGGTAACAGGATTGCAAAACAATGCGAACGCATCCGGCTCCAGGCCGTGACGATCATGGCAGTCTGGGAGGTCTCTGCTGCCATAAACGGCAGTTGATTTATCTGGCGATCCGCCTCCGGTACGAAGCGTCAGCTAGGCGCATGGACGTCGCGCATAGGGATCAATAGCACGGGTATCGCCGCGTGCCTCGTCACGCCCTCGGCGACGCTTCCCAGGAGCAGGCGCCTGAAACCGCGACGGCCGTGGGTCCCGAGCACCAACAGGTCTGCCTGCCAGCGTCCCGCATCGTCAACCAGGTTTTCAGCCACGTGCTGGGTGGGGGTTCCGGTTTCGATCATTGCGGCGTCCGCCTCCAGCGCCGCGTGCTGCGCCGCCTCGCGCGCGGCGGCCAGGATGCGTTCCCCGGCATCACGGCGAGCGGCGCGCAAGACGCCGGTATCGATCGCCAACTCGGGGCCCAGCGGAAGCCAGTCCATATCAGCCACATGCACGATGCGCAATGCCGATGACAGTCGGCGCGCGAGTTCGATGGCATGCATCAGCGCATGGCGGGAGGTGTCGCTGCCATCGATTGCCACGAGGATTCTCGAATACATGGTTCACCTTAGAAACGTTGGAACATGGTGGTGTTTCGAGACGGGGCGCATTCACCCATCTCGACGGTCGGCGTGCAGACTCGCGTTATTCCGCCGGGGCGCAGCCTGGTTCGGTTTTCCATATAAATGCGTGCGCCATCCACTTCACTATAGTGATCTTCTCGGCGCGTCGCGTCAGGCGAGTCTTGCCTTGACCCGAGCCATGTCGCCGCGTACAAAGAATAAGAGGCGAGCCATCGTCAATCACAAAGGAGAGCACATGGAAGAAGAACCGGTTGGATGCGCCAGGGTAACGGGATCGGTCACCGATGCCCCGGCGCCGCAAACACCTTCCCAAACCGAATCGACCGCAAAGCATGAGGGTATGAGAATGACTGCACGTGTCGGGCAGAAAGCCCCCGATTTCAGCGCGCCCGCCTATTACCGGGGCGGCTTCACCAGCGTCAAGATGTCCGACTATCTTGGCAAATGGGTGATGCTCTGCTTCTATCCTGGCGACTTCACCTTCGTTTGAGCAACAGAAGTGTCCGCGGTCGCGGCACAGTATGATGCTCTGCAGAAGATGGGCGTGGAGGTATTGTCGGTCAGCGTGGACAGCCACTTCGTCCACAAGATGTGGAACGACAACGAGTTGAGCAAGATGGTCGATGGCGGCGTTCGCTTCCACATGGTCTCGGACCAGGCGGGCAACGTCGGACGCGCATACGGCGTCTGGGATGAAACCCAGGGGATCGAGATGCGCGGTCGCTTCATCATCGATCCGGATGGCGTGATTCAGGCCATGGAAGTGATGACCCCGCCGGTCGGGCGCAAGCTCGCCGAGACGGTGCGCCAGTTCCAGGCCTTCCAGCACATCCGTGCGACGGGCGGCAAGGAAGCCACCCCTGCGGGCTGGGAGCCGGGCAAGGCGACCCTGAAGCCAGGGCCGGATCTGGTCGGTAAGGTCTGGGAGGTTTGGAACCCTTCGATGGAGTAGTCTGACCACTTGGCTTTATTGCCTTGAAACCCCGCCCGCATGGTGGGGTTTTTTGTTGGGGTCGACGCGTTGGGCGGCCTTCTCGCTACTGTGCTTCGTCGGTGGCCGGCATGCCCTGTAGTGGATTCACTGAAATTTCGCGCAGCAGGGGCTAAACTCCACTCATTCTCGTTTCTGCCCGGTCGGGTGAAATCATGAATCCACTCACACAGCTTCCCTCCGTCGACCGCCTGCTTTCCGACGCTGCCGTCGCCTCCCTGATCGACATCCACGGCCGCGCAGTCATCACGCAACTGGTCCGCACGGCTCTCGCCGACGCACGCGAGGCAGCCCGCGCCGGTTCACCGCTCCCCGACGCCGCGAACCTGATCGCAAGCGTCGGCGCAGGCGCGACGGCACAAGCGACCCCGAAACTGCGCTCGGTCTTCAACCTCACCGGCACGGTGCTGCACACCAACCTTGGCCGCGCGTCCCTGCCCGAAGAAGCCATCGCGGCCATGACCGCGGCCGCCCGCAGTCCCTGCGCGCTCGAATATGACATCGACACCGGCGGACGCGGCGACCGCGACGACATCGTCAGCGAACTGCTGTGCGAACTCACCGGCGCCGAAGCCGCCACCGTCGTCAACAACAATGCCGCGGCCGTCTTCCTGCTGCTCAACACGCTGGCGCTGAAGAAGGAAGTGATCGTTTCGCGTGGCGAGCTGATCGAGATCGGCGGCGCCTTCCGTGTGCCTGACATCATGAAGCGCGCCGGCGCGAAACTCGTCGAGGTCGGCACCACCAACCGCACGCACCTCAAGGACTTCAGCGAAGCGATCACGCCGCGCACAGCCATGCTGATGAAGATTCATGCCAGCAACTACGCGATCCAGGGCTTCACCCATGCGGTGCCCGAAAGCGAACTGGCCACGCTTGCGCATGCGCACGGCCTGCCCTTCGTCGTCGACCTCGGCTCCGGCACGCTGACCGATCTCGAACGGTGGGGCCTGCCGCACGAACCGACGCCGCGCGAGAACATCGCCGCCGGCGCCGACCTGGTGACCTTTTCCGGCGACAAGCTGCTCGGCGGACCGCAGGCAGGCCTGCTGGTCGGCAGCAGGGATCTGATTGCCAGGATCAAGAAAAATCCGCTGAAGCG